>JAJQCB010000247.1:0-2650 GCA_021203005.1 Clostridiales bacterium
CCCTTTATTTTAGTAACAATTCCTATTTATGCCAACTATAATTATACACTAACTTACACCACTGTTTCCGGGGTCTAACCCCTCTTACACCACAATCGTAAAGATCGCCTTGGATTCGGGCATATGCGCCGTTCCCACGCTGCACTGCATCTGCAGGCAAACGCTGCCATGAAGAATCTGCCCGATTCCGCTCCCCATATTGATAAAGGAAAGCACAGCCGCCGGGAACTCCAGCCATCCGCCCGATTCCGTGACCGGGCAAAAATCCGCCCCGTCAAAATAGCAGAGATTCCGCACCTTTCCTGTCATATCCCGCCCCGTCAGCGGCGACCTTTCCGTATAATTAACCGCGCGCAGGCGAATGATACCGACGCCGTTCTGCACCGCCAGCACACAGGGATGCTCAAATCCCTCGTTCGACATGGAAATATTATTGCCATCCTGTACATGTTCCCGATACATAATAAACGGAAAACGGTATTCCCCGTCCGCAAGATGCGTACAGAACTCCGCACCGTCAAACTCTTTCCATCGGCGAAGCTCATATTTTGCCTTATACTGCTGCTCGGAATCGCGGATAATCTTCATCCCGTTCTCCGAGGAAAAGAGTGACCAGGCGTAAGCGTCATGCTCTGCGCTGTCGATATCCAGCCCCTCGTAGAGCAGATGATTCAGGATAATATTCATACGTTTTTCATAGTATTGTGCCCGCTGCCGCCCTTTTTCGGTCAGAACCGGATGCCGGACATCGCTCCGATCCAGAAGCCCTTCCTTTTCCATGGATTTAAAACACCGGCTCCCTTTCTGCTTACCCTCGCCGAGCATTTTCGCAATCTCCGTCACTGTACAAAATCTGGCATCCTCGTTCAGAAAACAAATCAGAATCCTGAGATGCAGTAATTCCAGTAAATCATCCATCTGTCTTCTACTCCCTTCTCTATTTAACCCGTCTTTTTTCAGACGTTTTCTGTGTTCACCGGTTTCAGACTTTTTCTCTTTTTTTCACGTCCATACCTATACAGGCTTTCCCGACGCTTAAATCACGGGCTTTGACCCTGAAGATACGCATCCATACCTATACAGGCTTCCCTCTGCGCCGCCTCGTACTCCGCGATCAGTTCCTTCCCGCCATGCTTATAAACGACGCCGTTTTTGATCCACAGCACCCGGTCTGCCAGCGCTGCCGCACACCGCACATCATGCGTAACCGTGACCATCGTCATACCGGTCTTTTTATGGATTTCACTCACCGTCTCAACCATTCGTTTCAGGTTATAAAAATCCTGCCCCACCGTCGGCTCATCCAGAAACAGCAATCTCGGGTTCTCCGCCGCGATGGCCGCGACGCCCACCCGCCGTTTCTGCCCCTCCGACAGGGACTGCGGATGCCGCCCGGCCAGCCGCTCCAGGTCAAACTCCGCCATGCACCGGGCGGTATTTTCACTGCTCCCCGACTGGTATCCCACCTCTTCCTCCACGGAAGACATGAACAGTTGGTAATTCGGGTCCTGATAGACATACCCGGCCGTTCGGAACCACCGGGCGGATGCTTTTTGCCCCAGACACTCATCTATGTACTGCGTCACACTGCCGCCGGTCGGCTTCAACAATCGAGCCAGCAGGCGCAACAATGTCGTCTTCCCGCAGCCGTTCTCGCCCAGAATGACCAGACGCTCACCCTGATACAGATCAAAGGTAATATCCTTTAAAATTTCACGTCCGCCTGCCTGAAACGCCAGATGCTCCGCGCGGAGACAGAGTTTGTCAGAGACGGCTGCCGCGCCGATATCGGCAAGCCTGCCGCGCCCTGTCATTTCCCTCTGGTCTTCTTTTTTGATCTCCTCGATCTTTCCGTCCTCCATCCAGAGCACGCGGTCCGCGTAGGGCAGGACCACATCCAGGCGGTGTTCCACAAAAAGGACGGCGTAGCCCTCCTCCCGTGTCAGTTTCTTCAAAAGCTTCAGGAGCATGTGCGCGCCCTCAGTATCCAGATTGGCCAGCGGTTCGTCAAAAACAAGGATCTTCTGCCCCATCGCCAGCGTTGACGCGGTGATCAGCCGCTGCTTCTGCCCGCCGGAAAGGGTTTTTGTCGCCCAGTCCTTCTCCAACTCCATCATCCTGCAGGCTTCCTCAATTCGCTCCCAAATCTCCTCCGGCGGATAGTTCCGGTTCTCACAGCCGAACGCCACCTCATCCTCCACCCGGGCGTGGACGATCTGGCTGGCCGCGTTCTGCAGGACGCTCCCCACTTTCACCGAAATCTGCGAGATGCGTTTCCCCAGAATGCTCTCTCCGTCCACCAAAATATCCCCGGTCTGCACGGCGGGAACCGCGCCGGGGATAATGCCGTTGATAGAAGAAAGCAGCGTCGACTTCCCCGAGCCCGAAAGCCCGGAGAGCAGCACCAGCTCGCCGTAATCAATTTTCATGTTGCACCCGGAGAGGATCGCCGGGCCGTCCTCCCCGTAGGCAATGCCGTAATCTTTTATCTCAATCGCACTCATGCGTTGTCTCCCTGTTTATCGTTTTTTTATACTTTCTTTATTCTTTTTTTCCGGGGTCTGACCCTATAGCAACACAAGATTTCCCGCCACAAGCACTGCCATCAACGCCAGGAAAATCCCGTCCCTCGCCTCAAACACCACCGGCT
>JAJQCB010000247.1:2750-3924 GCA_021203005.1 Clostridiales bacterium
AGCACTGCCATCAACGCCAGGAAAATCCCGTCCCTCGCCTCAAACACCACCGGCTCATAGATCGTCACCGGCGTATCCTCCAGCTCAAACCCCCGCGTCTCTAACGACAGCGACATGGTATCCGAGATATTGATCAGCCGCATGACAAGCGGGATCAGCAGTGCCCGGTAAAAGCACTTAACATTCCACAGCGACGCGCGGACGCCCCGCGTCTTCATCGCCTCCCGGATCTGCCGCACCTCTGCCGCCACCATGGGGACAAACCGCACGGTGATCAGCATTCCAAGAGTCAGCATCTTCGGGCAGCGGATCTGGTTTAAGTTCCGAACCAGCCGGATCAGCGGCATCCCGAGCGACGGGACAGCGCACATGCCCACCAGGAACACCCGGCCTCCGGTCGTCAGCGCAATGGAAAAATCACGGTTGACAAGCATCGCCATCAGCACAAAAAGCAGGCTCACCGGAATAAAGACCGCCACCGCCCCGAGCACCGGTTTTATGTATCCGAAAATAATATAAAAAACAATAATCTCGATCAGGAAAATCCAGAAATACTCCCGCTTCGCCATCAGCATCCCGGCAATCAGAAACGCAAGCGTCGACGCCAGACACAGCAGCGGGTAGATTGGTTTTTTCACCTGAAACTGTTCCATCGCATCCATTACTTCAGTTTCCCCGCCTTCTTTAATTCTTTTCCGATCTTCATGCCGATCGCCACGCCGAGAAAGCTTAAAAGAACTGTACCCGCACAGCACAGCACCACATAGACCGGCTGCCCGGAGAGAATCTCCTCCATGGTTTTCCCGTACAGATACTTATAAAACAAAATCGAAATCGGCAGCGTCAGCGGGATCACCAGCCCCGCGGACAGCACAACCGCAATATCCTTCTGGTAAGAACGGAAAAGCAGCATCACAATCAACTCCGTCACGATCGCCGCCACCGTGTTGTTCAGAAACATCACCGGGCTCATCATCAGAAGAACCACCGCGTTAAAAATGATCACGATGCACAACGACCCCGGTTTCCGCACTTTCAAAAGCGCAATCGTCGCAAACGCCCCGTAAAAGACCGCCGTCACCATGTTGCGCAGCCCAAACAACGGCACCGTCATCACCGGCATGGACACCGCCGCGCATAAGATCAGCAGCGCCGCCATCACGGCCAGAAACGC
>JAJQCB010000292.1 GCA_021203005.1 Clostridiales bacterium
TTTTCGGAAAAATTTATATCCAAGGCTAGCCGTCGCGTTAGCGACTTGGTACAATTAACGTTGCTGTTCACTGTACCCTTCGGGATCGCCAGCCGCTCCGCGATTTCCGCCGTTGTGAAGCCGTCCTGCCACAGCACAATGCACAGCCGCTGCATCTCGGGCAGGTCGCCGATCATCTCATTGAGCAGACGCTTCGTCTCCGCCGCATCCATCTGCTCCTGCGGATCCGCGTAATCCCCTCGCTCATCCGCCACAGAGAGCGTGTCCATCCCCTCATACTCATCGTCCGAAACCGAAGGCCGAAAATCGTCCTGCCCCCAGTGGCGCTGCGCGGTTCGGATATGATGAAGCGCAGTATTTTTACAAATCGCCCTGCCCCAGCCAATGAAAGCTCCCGGTTCCTCGAGACTATCCAGATTTTTGAAAATCTGAACATAAGCCTCCTGCAGCACATCCTCGATATCATACTCATTCTTCAGCATCGGGTAAACCGCCGCCCGGAAAAGCGGAACAGAATCATTATACAGCTCCTCAAAAGCTGCAGCATCTCCCTGCCGCGCCGCCTCCACACTTTTTGTAAAATCTTTGTAGTCCATACAGTCTCCTTTTCTCCTAAGCTGCCATCGCGCTGGCATTTATCGTATCAATCACTTTTTTATACCCGTCCAGACGCTCATATCAGTAAATATCTCCACAATACTTCCTCGATCCGTAAATGGCGCGTCACTTTCCAGTTCACTTATTGTGTCATTTATCATGCCATTCTCGGACAGAAAAATTTAATGGACGAATTATCTTCTCCTTTATTCAGGGACTTGAGATATTCTTCCACATTAAGATACTGAACGCCCTCCGATTCGGCAGCTTCACCGCGATAAATGACATACCTTTCGGTTATCGTGCCGAAACGATGTTCAGCCGCGGCACATTTCTCCTGATCCACGAGATACCGGTACTGGCCGGGAACCGCCTCCCGACTGTACTTGATCTCGTAGATCCTGCAAGTCAGCGTAGCCGGATCATGAACCACCATGTCAAACTCGCCTACGGCAAACTGAAGCTGAAAGACCTGCTTGTCCGGGTTCGCCAGAGAGGTTTCCAGCAGAACAATGTCCTCCATCATACGGCCTTTTATCTCGCTGAGAATGCGGTCAAGAATGCGGCCGCGCTCCACGATGGACAGGGCGCTGAACTTCTCATCCTGAAGCAGGCTGCTGACCAGGGCTTTTGCCTGAGCGTAACGCAGGCCAGACTGACTGATAATCGTAATTTTCTCCCGAAGGCTGACATCGGGAAGGTGCAGCAGATCAACCTTCATGACCAGATCCAGAAGAGTAAGGTACTCCTCAATTTGCCAGGCATGCGCATCGTCAATCTCTACCGTCTGCTCCTCTTTATTCAGAATATCCAGCATCTTCCTATAAATGTCTGTAATGGATTCATTGTCCATATTTTGCAGAAGATCGATCGGTTCTGTGCGGTCATGCAGCAGATTTCGGGCTGAAATTGCCAGATCGCCGGATACAAATGTTCTCGTCAGAACTTCTTTCGTAAAGCGATGGTTCATGTCCTCCACCACACGGTTGATCGCGCTGGTCAGCTCTCCTTTCTGAAAGAGTTCATATAAATGCCGGAAATGTCCGCCATCCTGATAATATTGCAGCGAATGCTGAATATTTCGGGCAATCGCACTGTCAATGTATTCATCCGTACTTGTCTTGCTGGCAAAAGAAGAGGTTTCATTGTAATGGACGCCGTCCATACTCATAGTACCGCCGTACTGGATATACTCGTCGATCCCCCTGATGCCAAGCACCGTCTCAAATTCCCGGTAGGGAATGAATGTTGTATGAAGGAGAATGCACCGGTCGTACAACTGCTCATCCTTTGTGAAAATGAATCCAAGAGAATCCGTCCCGGAAAGCGCAATCCGGATACCGCTGCTGACATAAATATCAGAAAAAAGCGCCGCCCCCTCGATAAAATCCTCCATAAGAGTTACCTCATCGATGAACAGATACCGAAAGCCCTGCTTCTCCAGATATTTCAAATCAGAATTAATTTCAGAAAGCGTATCCCCATTTTTAACCTGCATGAAAGCCGCATGCTCCTGTTGCTCCGGCGTCATTTCCAGCAGAATTTGCCGGATCATTGTCGTCTTGCCGGTTCTCCGAAGGCCATAAAGGATAAATACCCGATCCTGTTGCTCCCCAAATATATAATCATGCAGCCCGGCATAGCACTCGCGCCTTCTGTACTTCTTTACCGGAGAGGCAAAACCCTGCAGCTGGCGGCCAATGCGGGTATAGGTAAAGAATTCATGAAATGAAGTTTCTCCCGACTCCACTTTCTCTGCCGAAAGCGCGCGCCGGAGTTTTTTCAGCTCCTTTTCCAGCTCTCTACGTTTTTCAATCTGCCCACGAAGCTCCTCCACCCTGTCAAAATCCACATAAGTCTCCGTTCGCTTCTTATTTTTTGTAACACGATGATAGTAATATTCTCTTCCCTTCACCGTCTTGGCAGCTATACTGCCGGGCGGCAATACGGCAATTTCACGCTCGAGTTCCTCTATGCGCGCGATGAGTTCGCTTTGATTCATAATAACACCCCGCATCCAGTTATACCCATTATACCCGTCTTGTGTTAAATGTAAAGGGTATAACGCTTTTTATCCATGAAAGCGATACTTTCCCTTCCCATGTCCGGTCACCGGCTCTATAACGCCCTGCTCCATCATTTCACGGAGCAGGGCCGAGCTTCTTGTCGCTCCCAATCCAAGCACCCGCTGCACATCAGACCTGCCAAATACAGTTCGAGGGCCAAATGTGTCCAGCAATTTTCTGACATGAATGGCCGTTCTTGCTGTAAATCGTTCTTCAATGTTCACTTTTCGCTCTTCAATCTCCCCCTCAATGTTCACTTTTGAGTTCTCAATGTTCACTTTTTCCGGCACTTTCATGCAACCGTCAATATGCATAGTCCGATTATGAAGCGGGTGATTCTCATTCAACAAAAGATTGCGCAAAAATATTTTAAGATATTCCGTTGTCTCATGAATCCCATTTTTCAGATCATTATAATTTGCTCTGACCAGTGCGTTTCTAAAATACCATGCGTTCTCAGCAAAGATATCATTTGTTGTCTCAAAGCCAAGTGAACGAAGATATTTGATGAAAAAGACCGCTGTTGTTCTGGTATTGCCCTCGCCAAATATATGAATCTGCCACAATCTGGATATAAATACCGCCAGATGATGGATTATCTCATCCATAGAAAGATTCCGATATGAGAATTTTTTCTCCTCCGAAAAGTCATACTCCAGGGTCGCGTGCAGCTCAGAGGCGCTTCCGTAGAGCACAGTCGCTCCGTTCAGCACCCATTCCTTTTTTGTAATATTATAATCGCGAATGCGTCCTGCATGAGAATAGATACCTGTAAACAGCCTTCTGTGGATGGAAATGTACTCATTTGGCGTAAAGCTGAACGCCCGCTCGGATAAAATCGCCGCTATCCGCGCCGAAACCTTATCAGCTTCCTCCGTCCGGTCTTCCGTTTTGCGTGCGGAATTCTCCTCGTAATAGGCCTGTAATAATTGATCCGCTTCTTCAAAAGATATTTCGCCCTCAATATTCCGGACGGCAGTGTGTACCAGATATTCCGATGTTTTCAATCCGTCGACGGCCTGCAGGCCAATAGCGGTATGCCACGCATAGCCCTTCTCCCGTTTGTCCGGCTCGGACTCTCTGATATATTCCTTAAATGGGTCTTTATTCACGCTCGGTCCCCCGTTTTTCGTTTCGCCCTGCACAGGACTGCCTGCCAGCCATCACAGTAGCTCCATTCCCTGTATAATTCAGCTATAATTATTGTACCAAGTCGCTAACGCGATGGCTAGCCTTGGATATAAATTTTTCTGCT
>JAJQCB010000209.1 GCA_021203005.1 Clostridiales bacterium
TTTTTATAGGTTTTAGACACTAAAAACAGGGTAGTTTTTGACACTACCAAAAAAGAAATGGAGGTAACACGAATGGCATCAGAAATAATTGATAAGATGGATACCGAGATGACCAGTCTCGAGGAGATGGGTGATCTTCGTGTAAATATGGCTGCATTGGAGCAGGAACTGTTAAAGAACCACGGTATCGACCCGAATCTTTATATTGAGTATGATGTAAAAAGAGGTCTGCGCGATTCATCCGGTAAGGGTGTGCTGACGGGTCTTACTGAGATTTCCGATGTGTGCGCGTATCAGCTGGTGCACGGGCGCAACATTCCGGCGGAGGGTAATTTATATTACCAGGGCATCAACGTGACAGATATTGTGAACGGGCTGGGAAATCGTAAGTTCGGGTTTGAAGAGACCAGTTATCTGCTGCTGTTTGGTAAGCTGCCGAGCCAGGAGGAGATGGACGTCTTTTTCCCTGTTATGTCGGAGATGGAGGAGCTGAGCAACCGGTTCGTCCGTGACGTCGTCATGAAAGCTTCCAGCCAGAATATTATGAATGCTATGCAGCGGTGTGTGCTGACTCTGTATACATATGATGAGAATCCGGAGGATATCTCGCCGGGAAATGTGCTGCGCCAGACGATGGAGCTGATCGCCAAGATGCCGCTGATCGCTATTTTTTCTTATCACGCCTACCGTCACTTCCGGAAAGGGGAGACTTTGTTTATCCGTAATCCGGAGCATGGATTGTCTCTGGCGGAGAATTTCCTGCTGATGCTGCGACCAGATGGAAAGTATACGGAACTGGAGGCCAAGGTGCTGGATGTGGCGCTGATTCTCCACGCAGAGCACGGCGGTGGTAATAACTCTACCTTTACGACGCATGTGGTGACTTCCACCGGCACGGATACCTATTCTTCCATTGCGGCGTCGCTCGGTTCACTGAAAGGTCCCCGTCACGGCGGCGCCAACCTGAAAGTGCAGTATATGTTTAAGGATATCATGGAGCATCTGGAGGATTGGACAGATGAAAAAGCGGTGGAGGCATATCTGAATAAAATTCTGGATAAGGAAGCCTTTGACCATACCGGTCTGATTTATGGTATGGGACACGCAGTATATACTCTCTCAGATCCGCGTGAGGTTATTTTGAAAGAATATGCGCGGAAGCTGGCGGAGGAGAAGGGTATGACGAACGAGTTTGCTCTTTATGACCTGGTGGAACATCTGGCAGGCCGTCTGATTATGGAGCGGCGGAATATGCAGAAAAATGTCTGCGCCAACGTAGATTTCTACAGCGGTTTCGTTTACAGTATGCTGGGCATTCCGGAGGAACTGTTCACTCCGTTGTTTGCCATCGCGCGTATGCCGGGATGGAGTGCGCATCGGCTGGAGGAGCTGTTGAATGCCAGCAAGATTATCCGTCCGGCGTACAAGTATGTGGGTGTGCATGAAAATTATGTACCGGTGAACGAACGATAGCAGGCAAAATTGCAGGAGAAGTTTGAATAGAGAAGCTGTTCGGCTTGTAATACGACCAGAAATTGCCAGGGCAGTTTCAGATTAACCAGAAGGAGCATGATGACAATGAGTGATTATAAAATCAATACAAAATGTGTACAGTCCGGATACCGTCCGGGCAACGGGGAGCCGCGGCAGATTCCGATCATCCAGTCGACGACTTTCCGCTATGATACCAGTGAGGCGATGGGGAAGCTGTTTGACCTGGAGGAAGCCGGTTATTTTTATACCAGACTGCAGAATCCGACGAACGACATGGTCGCGGCCAAGATTGCGGATATGGAGGGAGGAACCGCGGGGATGCTGACATCCTCCGGACAGGCGGCGAACTTTTTTGCTCTCTTTAATATCTGTGAGTGCGGCAGCCACATCGTGGCGTCTTCATCCATCTATGGCGGGACATTCAACCTGCTCTCCGTCACCATGGCGAAGATGGGAATCGAGACGACATTTGTAGCGCCGGATTGTTCGGAGGAGGAGCTGAATGCTGCGTTTCAGGAGAATACCAGGGCAGTGTTCGGGGAGACGATTGCGAACCCGGCACTGACTGTGCTGGATATTGAGAAGTTTGCCAAAGCCGCACATGCGCACGGCGTACCGCTGATCGTAGATAATACATTCCCGACCCCGGTGCTGTGCCGGCCCATCGAGTGGGGCGCGGATATCGTGACGCACTCCACGACAAAGTATATGGACGGTCACGGCGTGGCTGTGGGCGGAGCGATTGTGGACTCCGGCAATTTTGACTGGTTCGCCCAGGCTGAGAAGTTCCCCGGCCTGACAACGCCGGATGAGTCTTACCACGGCATTACCTTTGCAGAAAAATTCGGTCAGGGCGGCGCTTTTATCACAAAATGTACGACGACGCTGATGCGTGACCTGGGAAGCATCCAGTCCCCGCAGAATGCGTTTTACCTGAACATGGGTCTGGAATCACTCCATGTGCGGATGCCGAGGCACGTGGAAAATGCCCGTGCGGTGGCGGAGTATCTTCAGGCGCAGCCACAGGTCATTTCCGTGATCTGCCCGGAACTGCCGGGGGATGCTTACTATGAGACGGCGCAGAAATATCTGCCGGATGGATGCTGCGGCGTGATTTCCTTTGAGTTAAAGGGCGGACGCCCGGCGGCGGAGAAGTTTATGATGGCGCTGAAGCTGGCGGCGATCGAGACCCATGTGGCGGATGCGCGCACCTGCTGTCTGAATCCGGCGACTTCGACTCATCGTCAGATGACGGATGAACAGCTCGCCGAGGCGGGGATTCCGGCAGGGATGATCCGCATGTCCTGCGGTTTGGAGGATAAGGAAGATCTGATCGCGGATGTAGCGCAGGCGCTGGCGGCTGCCGGGGCGTGATGCCGGGTTGCGCAAACCTGATTGTGCGGTTGGAGGTCCCGGAGAGTATCCAACCCGGTCTCCATATTTGAAAAATCCGTGCTTAAGCGCTCCCGAGTCTGCCTGCTTATGTTATTTTTATGATGCAAACCTTAAATACCCTCAAAATAAGGGGAAAATCATGTTGATTTACCCTCGTTTTGAGGGTATAATAGTTACAGGCGATCATAAACAGAGAATAGACTTATGAAACAGATAACCGGAGGATAATGGTTCGCGTAAAACAAAATATTTTATGTTTTATCCTATTTGGTATAAAGAGGTAAAAATGAAGAAGACAGAGTATGCCATTTCTGATTTTATTGTAGCGGGAGAAATAAAAGATATCCGAAAAAAGCTGAATCTTTCCCAGGCGGGATTTGCTGATTTTGTAAATGTTTCTAAAAAAACAGTGGAGCGTTGGGAGTCGGGAAAGGAAACGGTATCCGGACCAATCGTGACGTTGATCCATATGCTGCGTGAGTATCCGGAATTTGAACAGAAAATGAGAATTCCCGAAAAAGTGTATCCTTTGCGATTATGGTATATGTTTCAAAATCAGGTTTGCACTGTTATTGATGCAGATGAACGGCTGCGTAAGGTGAAGCTGTATAACTTTACGGATGATTTATTAAAAAGGGCATTTGGAAAAGTGGAGGAACCCGACTTTGAGCAGTATGAGGAATTTCTGGAGAGCAGATGTTTTCCGCGTGGCAGAGATAAAATGAAACTGCAGCTGGAACAGCTGGGATTGCCGTTCTATGACCCGATTCTGATCATAGAGAAAACACAGGGGCGGATGGCGGAAGATTTGTTCTGGATTCGTATCGAGAGGTGAATGCAGATGAACGAATTGTTTGAGGAGGGAAAGTGACAGGGAAGATATGACACTGCAGGAGGAAAGCCGGCTTTCTTACTATAAAAAGATTGCGGAAATCAGCACACATAAGAATGT
>JAJQCB010000108.1 GCA_021203005.1 Clostridiales bacterium
TAATCCGTGGGAAAAATCAGCGCCTCCGGCGAATTATCCAGAAGCACCACCATTCTCCCCTCCAGAAGCGACATCGCCGCCCGGTCCGGACGCTCCGTAACCTGGAACTGCGGAAAAGGAGAATACCAGTATTTCTCTGACAACTGCTGCACCACGCCGATATCCTGCACGCCGTCGATTGTAAAGCTTCCCAGACGGCGCTCCATCTCCTCCAGAAATTCCGGATAAATCAATCCGTCATAATAGACCAGGTACAGATTGGTGCCGGAGCGGACGCCCACTTTCTGCTCCCGCACCTTGACATCCGCGGAACGGATCCGCTTCCGGATCAGAGCCGCATTCTGTTTGACGGAGTTGGAAAAACGTTCATTACTCCCGCGAACTGATTTTTCAGACTCCACCTCCTGGAGAGACATGGCCGGATATCCCTTGTCCGGTATCTTAACCGCCCGGTCAAACCCGTCAAAAAACAGAATACACTCTCCGGCAAGCAACCCGTCCGCCGCCTCCTGCATGGTTCCAAAGGGAACTGCATCGGAGACCCCCATACCGTTCTCCCGCATTTTCCGGAGCACCTCCTCCCGCGGAAGTCTGGTCAGACTGGTCAGGAGGCTGCCGATCGCACTCTTCTCCAGCATACTCTCCCCGCCGGTGACCTCGATGTACGTCAGAAAAGTGCGGACACTCATATCCTCACCGAGGCTCATCTCCAGCATCTTGATGTCCGCGCAGTCAGAAAATGCCTCTTTCCACCACTGTATGTTTTCATCCAGGTTTTTTGAAACACTCCGATTCTCCACAGTCAGATATCCTCCATGCAATATATAGTAATGACAAAAAGGAACAGGCTTTTAACCTGTTCCTAGTATGTGACATATCTGTTATTTTATTCCCGGCAACATCTCTGTTCTGTCTTCCGCTGCTTATCCCTGCTCACGGATAATCCTCTTCACGCCCTCAGTCTGATTCTCCAGATGCCTGCGGGTCATGCTGGATGCTTTTTGCGCATCTCCTGCTTTTACCGCCTCATAGAGCTGGCGATGCTCCTCAATCAGCTGCGGATAAACTGTGAAATCCTTCAGATATTCCACGCGGTAACGGTACATCTGCTCCCGGAGATTATTCAGCATCCCCAGCAGTTTCGGGTTGTCTGAGGCCATATAAAGCACATCGTGGAAATTCACGTCCGCCTCTGCGATCTGTGCAATATCGCCGGTATCTACCTTTTCCCGGAACCGGTTCATCGCAACGCGCAGCTCCTGCACCTCCGCCTCCGTAATATTCTGACAGGACAGACGAACCGCCAGTTCCTCCAGCGCGCAACGGATCTGAAGCACATCCTCCATATCCTTCTCCGTCATCTTTGCCACTTCCGCTCCTTTGCGAGGAATCGTGATGGCCAGCCCCTCCTGCTCCAGCATACGGATTGCCTCACGGATCGGGGTACGGCTGACGCCAAGCCTGGAAGCCAGTTGAAGTTCCATGAGCCGCTCCCCCGGCTTTAAGTCGCCTTTTAAAATAGCGGCCCGCAAAGTCTGAAATACAACGTCGCGCAAGGGCAGATATGCATCTGTCTGAAGCTCTAAATTATCTGTCATCCTCTATAACCCCCTTTCCATAAATTACCTGTATGAAGAATACACTCTATAACATACAGAAAAGCACCTGCTTTTCTGATACTTCTGTTCCCATCAGGAATAAATGATGCAAATCCTTTTATCATTTCTCACCGACGATTATTATGGATTTCCGACGTGTATACATTCTTTGCCAGTCCCGACTGCTTCAGCGCGTCATATGCCCCGCGTATATCCTTCTCGCTGTGATAAAGCCCAAAGACCGTCGGTCCGCTGCCACTCATCATCGTTCCAAGAGCGCCATGCTCCTTCATCAGGCTCTTCAGTTCCCGGATCACGGGAAACTCTTTTACCGTCACGGTCTCCAGAATATTTCCCATATTCTCCGCCACACCCCGGAGGTTCTTCTTTTTGATGTTCTCCACAATCAAATCAATATCCGGATGCTCTGTACCCTCCGTCAGCTTCAGCTGTTCATACACATGCTGTGTTGAGACGGAAACGCCTGGCTTCGCAATCAGGATCGGACACTTCGGCATAGGAGGCAGGGAAGTCAGCTTCTCCCCGATTCCCTCCGCCAGGGCAGTCCCCCGCATCACGCAAAAAGGAACATCAGCGCCAAGCTTTAAGCCGAGCTCCATCAGCCTGCTCTGCTTTAATCCCAGATTAAAAATCCGGTTCATTCCCACCAGCACTGCAGCCGCGTCCGAGCTTCCGCCTGCCATTCCGGCCGCCACAGGGATAAATTTATGCAGTGTGATCCGCACGCCCTCTTTAATCTTAAACTCGGTCTTCATTAATTTTGCCGCTTTGTATACCAGATTATTCTCATCCACCGGCAGATAAAACAGGTTCGTCTGTACATGAATCTGCGGAGACCGGGTCTTTTTGATCTCCACCCGGTCATATAAATGAATCGACTGCATCACCATACGCACCTCGTGATAACCGTCCTCCCGCTGTCCCACGACGTCCAGGCCCAGATTTATTTTTGCCAATGCCTTTAAACTGATTTCATCCATATTGCTCTCCCTATCGGAAACTCCTGTCAACTGATTTTCCGGCATGTGCATTTTTTGCATGCCGCCCTACGAAGTTTATTTCTATATGTATTTTGTATACATTTATTGTACTATTTTAAATACAATCCGGGTATCTGTCAATCAATTTCTCAGGAACTGTGCTCTTGCACCGAAATTTACTTTTTCAATTCCGCCTTGACCTGTGCCTTGCCCATAAATTTCTCATTGTTTATAATAAAACGCTCATGCGTCCCCTCGCCGATCAGTTCCGCATCGTCATACGCTTTCACGGAAAATACCAGCCTGCGGCCATCCACCTCGGTCAGTTCGCTCTCACAGCGCACCGTCATCCCCAGAGGCGTCGCTGCCAGATGCTTTACCCGCAGTTCGATGCCAACCGTACCCTGTCCGTCCTCCAGAAAGGGCTGCACGCTCGAGCTCGCCGTCTTCTCCATCAGCGCGATCATGGATGGGGTGGCAAACACCTCCAGAAGGCCGCTGCCCACCGCAGCTGCCGAATTTTCATAAACTACTTTTACCTGCTGTTCTCCTCTGATTCCTGTTTCTAACATCATGCATCCTCCATTTCTCAGTTTTATGCTTCTGACAATCGAGTGGGAGGCGGTTTTTGCCTCATACCCGCCGCGCGGGGTGCGGACAGCACAGTTGCCATATTCTTTACGCACCCCTGCGCATATTATACAGGATGGCGTTAAAAAGAAAAGATGTTTCCGTCTAAAATCCAAATAAAGTTTAGATAAATTTCATTTTCCTTATACTTTTTTACCGGGGTCTGACCCCAAAAAAAGAAAACGACCGGAGATTTCTCTCCGGCCGCTTTCCTTTGATGTATATACTAACTAAGGGGATTAGATAGATATCATTCTACACTTCATAGATCAGATCGCCGTAAGACGGGAACGGCCACATCTTCTTGTCAACGATGATCTCCAGCTTGTCGATAGGCGCCCGCAGGTCAGCCATTGCTGCTTTCACGGTATCTCTGTAATACTCCGCCTGTGCCTTTCCTTCCTCCATGGCAAGACCCTTGTCAGTCGCTTCCTCCAGCTTGGAGAGCGCTACCTTTGCCTCGGACAAAAGCGCGGAGCACTCGGTCAGGAGTTCTGTCTGAACGCTGATATCACAGTCGCAGGCTGCTTTTACCGCGTTGATGGACTCCGCCAGAGAAGTGATGTATTTAATCACCGACGGAATCAGCGTCTTGCTGGCGATATTGATCATAGCTCTCGCCTCGATGTTGATGCTCTTCGCATAGTTCTCGTACAGAACCTCGGCACGGGAACGAAGCTCCGGCTCGGTAAAGACATTGAACTTGCCGAAGAGGTCAATCGCTTTCGGTGTGGTCAGGGAGCCGATGGCATCTACCATACTCGGAATGTTCGGAAGTCCTCTTCTCTCCGCTTCCTTAATCCATGCCTCGGAATAACCGTCACCATTGAAGATGATTCTCTGATGTTCGGTTGCCTGTCTCTTGATCAGGTTATGTAAGCAGCTCTCAAAGTTGTCAGCCGCCTCCAGCTCATCGCAGGCTTCCTGGAACGCCTCCGCTACAATCGTATTTAACACGACGTTCGGCTGGGAGATGGAATCCTGAGAACCAACCATACGGAACTCAAATTTATTACCGGTAAATGCAAACGGTGAAGTACGGTTCCTGTCAGTCGCGTCTTTCAGCAGATCCGGCAGCGTATCCACGCCGGTGTGAAGGACTTCGCCCTCCAGAGAGTGAGTCGCGGTACCTGTGCTGGTCAGCTGATTGATCACATCGTCCAGCTGATTTCCAAGGAAGATGGAAATGATTGCCGGCGGCGCCTCGTTCGCACCCAGTCTGTGATCATTTCCGACATCGGAAGCAGACTCGCGAAGCAAATCAGCATGACGGTCAACCGCTTTCAGGATACAGGTCAGCACCAGCAGGAACTGCAGGTTCTCATGCGGTGTGTCGCCCGGATCCAGGAGGTTAATGCCATCATCCGTTGTGATGGACCAGTTATTATGCTTGCCGGAGCCGTTGACGCCTGCGAACGGTTTCTCGTGAAGCAGGCACTCCAGACCGTGCTTGTTTGCAGTCTTCTTTAAGATTTCCATCACCATGTGGTTGTGGTCTACCGCCAGGTTGCAGGTCTCATAGATCGGCGCCAGCTCGTGCTGTGCCGGAGCAACCTCGTTGTGCTGTGTCTTGGCCGGAACACCCAGCTTCCACAGCTCCTCATTGACATCCTTCATAAACGCCGCGATACGGGGACGGATTGCTCCGAAATAGTGGTCGTCCATCTCCTGTCCTTTTGCCGGCATGGAACCAAACAGTGTACGGCCGGTATAAATCAGATCTTTTCTCTTTAAGTACTTTTCTTTGTCTACCAGGAAATATTCCTGCTCCGGACCCACGGAGGGAGTCACCTTCTTCGATGTCGTATTGCCGAACAGGCGCAGCAGACGAAGCGCCTGCTCATTGATAGCCTGCATGGAACGAAGAAGCGGAGTCTTCTGATCCAGCGCCTCGCCGGTGTAGGAGCAGAACGCGGTCGGAATGCAGAGTGTCGCGCCCGCGGCGTCATGCCGCACAAACGCATAGGAAGTGCAGTCCCACGCGGTATATCCTCTGGCCTCACAGGTTGCGCGAAGTCCGCCGGAGGGGAAAGAAGACGCATCCGGCTCACCCTTGATCAGCTCTTTACCGGAGAAACTCATCAGCACCTGCCCCTGGTTATCCGGCGCTGTGATAAAGGAATCATGCTTCTCCGCCGTGACACCTGTCAGAGGCTGGAACCAGTGAGTATAATGGGTCGCGCCCTGCTCAATTGCCCATTCTTTCATCTCATGGGCGATGATATCAGCCGTCGCCAGATCAAGCTCTGTGCCCTCCTCCATAACCTGATGGAGCTTCTGATACGCTTTTTTGGGAAGGCGTTCTTTCATGGCGGTGTCGTTAAACACGTACTCGCCAAAGATTTCTGATACATTGAATTTCTCACTCATCTTCTTAACTTTCCTCTCTTTCTGAAAAATATCCCCTAGTTATTTTACGCACAGGAAACATAAAATTTCCCTGCTCATGAATAAGGTTCCCTAAGCCATAAACGAAAGAAGGGCATTCCAGGATAATGGAACGCCCTTGTTCTTCGTTGCTTATATGATAACGATAGTACAATTTGAAGAAAAATGCAAGAGGCAAAAGCATTTTTTTCTCTTTTTTACAAGAAACGCACAAAAATGAAGTGTTTTTTGTGATTTCTCACAACACTCCGAACAACTTTTGTGCCAAAAACAGTTCATCCGCGTGACTTATGCGAATCTGCAGCAGAATCACTATTCTCTTTCCCGTCGTCCGACTCCTCTTCCGCCCCGTCTTTCTCAGGATCCTTCACCATAAATGTTACCCGCTGACGGTGATTAATAATCCGTACGTCCTTCTGGTCTCCCCCGAATTCCCCGTCCAGAGTCCAGGGTACCGCCTCCTCACAGTGAATCTCAATGTGATCTGTCTTGCAGGAATAAATGTAGGGCGTATCGCAATCCCGCGGTATCAGCAGGTTCGTCATAATCTCACTGGTCTGGATCGGATTCTTCGGCCGTCTCACCAGAGTGACCTCAAACAGGCCGTCATCCAGTTCCACCTCTTTCCCGGTGAGGTTCTTCATGCCGCCCACTGATACAGAGTTGCTGATCATGCCATAAACAAACTCATCGCGGATGATCTCACCGTTTACACGAATCTCCATCACGTAAGACGGAATATCCACAATCTGTTTTGCCCCTTCGATCACATAGGCTGCATGTCCCAAAACCCGCTTCAGCTTCTGATTTGTCATATAGGAGACATCCGTAAAAATACCAAATGCCGCGATATAGACAAACGTTTCATCATTAAACTCTCCCACATCACAGGCAAACGGTATTCCATTCGCCGCAATGTCCGCCGCTTTCAGCATATTCCCGGGAATCCTCAGAGACTGTGCAAAATCGTTCGTCGTCCCGGCGGGAATATAGCCGACAGGTATCCCGGCTCTGCACTGCATCATCCCGGTAATCGTCTCATTCAATGTGCCGTCCCCGCCGCTGCAGACAATCAGATCATACTTGTCCGCCTGCTGCGGAATTAGGCGCATGGCGTCCTCTTTTTTCTGCGTTGGATAAACCGTAACGTCATATCCGGCTTTCACAAATATATCTATGATCTCCATCAGATGAATCCGAATCTGCCCTCTCCCGGACGTAGGATTGAACAGAAACCATAATTTCTTTTTTTCCATAACAGACTATTCCGTCACCTCGCATCATAATCTACAGTATTCTCTTCCTCATGTCAGTCAATATTGAAACCATATCCTGCTGATAACATTCTGATCTGTCCGTCACCGCAGTGTCTCAGCGATCTCGCTCAGTTTTTTCAACCTGTGGTTTACACCGGATTTTCCCACCGGCGGATTCAGATAAGTACCCAGCTCCTGCAGGGATTCCTCCGGGTGTTCCAGCCTGACCTGCGCCATCTCACGCAGCATCGGCGGCAGCTGGGAAAACCCCATCTTTCGCTCAATAAGACGGATATCCTCAACCTGACGTACCGCAGCTCGGACAATTTTATTGATATTCGCGGAATCACAGTTGGACTGGCGGTTCGCACTGTTTTTCATATCTTTAATAATCCGTACGTTTTCCAGGCGCATCAGCGCACCGGTGGCGCCCATGACATTCAGAATATCCACGATAGACTCGCTGTCTTTCAAATAGACAACCGGCTTATTCTTCCTGATTATAATCTTCGGATGGATGTCAAAAGATTCCATAACCGCGCACAGTCCCCCCGCTCCCTCCTGTGTATGGCAGACCACCTCAAAATGATAGGATTTGCCCGGGTCACTCATGGAACCCGATGTCAGAAACGCGCCGCGGAGAAAGGCTCTGCGGCAGCATGGATACTCCAGCAGGCTCTCTTTGAATCCCGGTTTTTCCCAGTCCGCAGTCTCCCGCCAGACCCGGCCAAAGCAGTCGCCTGCATAGTCTGTCCCGTTTATATTCCGGGCAGCCGCACTCCCGGAAATTATTTCTGCATCGTCAATACTTTCCGGCTGTTGATCCGCATCATCACTGGCGGAACATTTTGTTCGTTCCTCCTCCGAGGACAACGCAATTCGATAGAGATTCCGCTTTCCGGACGGAAGCTTCCGGATATCCAGATTCAACGTGATATCAAAAGCTCTTCTGATCAGGCGAAGATACTTTTTTGCAAGCGCAACATTCTCTGTCTCCACAACAATGGAGCCGCAGTCCGCGTTACCCGACAGGCTGCCCGCATAATGGATCATGGCGGCCAGCTCCGCCAACAGACAGTGATACTCGTCCGGGAAACGGCGTGCCAGTTCATTTTTTATATCACCCGAGAAAGACATGTTAACCTCCATGTGACTGTTCACGGCACATCGTAATCAGGAAACAGGATCGTCTTACTTGAAGTTTCCTACAAATTTCACTTCCGGTTCCAGCATCACTCCAAACTGTTCTGCAACGGTTTCCTGCACCTGCTCCATAAGTGTGCGGACATCTGCCGCCGTAGCGTTTCCGCAGTTGATGACAAAACCGCAGTGCTTCTCGGACACCTGGGCTCCGCCGCAGCAAAAACCGCGCAGGCCGACATCCTCGATAAGCTTTCCCGCAAAATATCCTTCCGGCCGTTTGAATGTGCTGCCGGCACTGGGATATTCCAGCGGCTGCTTCGAGACTCTTTTTTCTTTTAATTCCGCCATCCGGCCATAGATGGCATCCGGATCTCCCTCCGACAATTCCATAGATACGGAGAGTACGATAAAGCCCCGTTCCGGTATCACACTGTGTCGGTAGGAAAGCTCCAGTTCTTCTTTCGGCAGTGTGCGTATATCGCCCTCCGCCGTAAGGACGGTGACCTCCGTCAAAACATCTTTCATCTCCCCGCCGTAGGCTCCCGCGTTCATCACGGCTGCCCCGCCGACACTGCCGGGAATACCGGCAGCAAACTCCAGACCGGTCAGACTGGCGGCCGCCGCCCGCGCAGCCACTGCGGAGAGCAGGGCCCCGGCTTCCGCCGTGACCACCGTCCCATCAATCCCGATCTCAGCCATCCGTTTCCCGATTTCAATCACAACGCCGTCTGCCCCGCCGTCCCCGCAGAGCAGATTGCTGCCGTTTCCGATCACCAGAAAAGGAACCTCATTCTCCCTGCAGCAGGCAATCACCCGCGGCAAAGTCTCCCTGTCCGGCATTACCAGAAAATCCGCCGGTCCGCCGACACGAAAAGTCGTGTGGCGGCTCATGGGTTCATCCCGCAGGACATGTTCCTCCCCGGCAACGCGGCATAATGTTTCATATATTTTCATGTTAATCTCCATCCCACCGTCTTTCGATTGGCGGCGCAAATCGCCACGAAAGAACTGGCATCCATTTCTATGCATTCTTCAAAAACGCTACATATCCCCGCTTCGCCTCATAGAGATCCGCCTTGCTGATGATTTCCCAGGGTGCGTGCATATTCAGCACCGCAACGCCGCTGTCGATCACCTGCATATTATAGTTGCCGAGGATATAAGCGATCGTTCCGCCGCCGCCCGCATCTACTTTGCCGAGCTCCGCCGTCTGGAAATATACGTCGGAAGAATCCATCACGTCACGGACATGCGCCACATACTCCGCTCCCGCATCGTTCGATCCGGACTTTCCACGGGATCCGGTATATTTGTTAAACACGAGTCCTTTTCCAAAATAGGCGGAATTGTTCTTTTCCATAACCGACGGATAGTTCGGATCATACGCCGCGCTGACATCGGAGGACAAGGCACAGGAATTCTGCAGTGCGCGGCGCAGCTTTAACTCACTGTAATCTCCGCACGCATTCATCACCTCGGCCACTATATTCTCAAAGAAACGGGACTCCATACCGGTAGCACCGACGCTGCCGATCTCTTCCTTGTCTACCAGAAGGCAGGCACTGGTCCGCTCCGGCACATCCATCTCAAGCATTGCCGCATAGGAGGGATATGCACAGACGCGGTCGTCATGACCGTACCCCATGATCATACTGCGGTCAAAACCATAGTCTCTGGCCTCCCCTGCCGGGACAATCTCAATCTCCGCGGAAAGGAAGTCCTCCTCCTCTATCCCGTACTTTTCTTCCAGAATCTGAAGTACATTGGCGCACACTCTGCGCTTTTCTTCTTTTTTCATCTCGTCATCTGCATCGCCGGCTTTCAGCGGAATGCTGCCGATGAGGACATTCATATCCTCACCCTCGATCACCTTTGCCGCATTCTTCGTCATCTGCTCCGCGGAGAGATGAATCAGCAGATCGCTGATACCGAAAACCGGGTCGGACGGATCCTCACCGACATTGACCGTCACCACGGAGCCGTCTTTTTTCGCCACCACACCGTGTATCGCCAGCGGCAGAGTCACCCACTGGTATTTCTTAACGCCGCCATAATAATGCGTATCCAGGAGAGCCAGGTCGGTATCCTCATACAGCGGATTCTGCTTCAGATCCAGCCGGGGTGAGTCAATGTGTGCGCCGAGGATATTCATCCCCTCCTCAAAAGGCCTGCTGCCAATGACAAACAAGGCCAGATTTTTCCCCTTGTTGTCCGCATAGACACGATCACCGGGCTTCAATGTAATTCCCTGCGCCATCACTTCCTCCATATCTGTAAACCCGGCCGCTTCCGCCTGCACTTTCAGCTGTGTCACGCATTCGCGCTCCGTCTTGCAGAAAGAAAGAAATCTCCTGTACTCTTCCGCAAAAGCAAACACCTGCGCCCGTTCCTCTTCCGTGTATTTTTCCCATGCATTTTTTCTGGTCATTTTCATATCCTCCTGTTCATTCATTCTGCTGCCAGGTCTCAGCTTCCCGGCTCTCTTTTAAATTCTTTTCCACGCGACGGTAGAGCTCCTGTGCCGCGTTGTAACCCATCTTCTTCTGACGGTGATTGACAGCCGCCGCCTCACAGATGATCGCCAGGTTACGTCCCGGCCGGATGGGAATCGAGTGGCAGACGACCTGTGTGCCGAGAATCTCCGTATATTCCTCCTCCAGCCCCAGGCGGTCGTACTCATGCTCTTTTTCCCAGTTTTCCAGCTTGATCACCAGATCAATCGTCTGTTTTTCTTTTACCGCCTCAACGCCAAACAGGGTCTTGACATCAATGATGCCGATACCCCTCAGCTCGATGAAATACTGCGTGATCGCCGGTGCTCTCCCGACCAGGGAATTGTTGCTCAGCCTGCGGATTTCCACCACATCGTCCGTAACCAGACGGTGACCGCGTTTGACCAGTTCCAGAGCTGCCTCGCTCTTTCCGATGCCGCTCTCTCCCATGATCAGGATTCCCTCACCGTAAACGTCCACCAGTACGCCATGGATGGAAATGCTGGGAGCCAGCTCTCCGCTGAGGTAATGAATTGCCTCCGAAAGGAAATCGGACGTTGAGCGCATGGTGCCGAGGACGGGGATGCCGCGCTGCATCGCCAGTTCAAATCCCTTTTTCTGCAGCTGATATCCCCGGCAGAGAACCAGGCATGGGATATCGTGGTCCATAAGCTGCTGAAAACGCAGCATGCTGATCTCCCTCGGCAAAAGCTCCATGTAAGCGGATTCTACTTTGCCGATCACCTGGATGCGCTCACTCGCAAATCCCTCATAAAAACCGGTCAGCTCCAACGCCGGGCGGTTAACCTCTGACTTTGTGATATAGCGCTCTGTCATATCAACCCCCGGTGTCAGATAGTCAAGGCGCATGTGCTCTGCGAATTTTGCCACACTGACTTTTTGCATAACGTTCCTCCCTTGTCGTTTAGAGAAAACTAAACCTTATATACATATTCTGTGAACCATTACATCAATGTATCATATATCCTCTGCGCTTTCTTTCTGCGGATGAAAGAATGCATACACTGACACCGCCGCCCGCTCATTCATGGAGGGAACTTTTCTCAGCGCTTCCACATCCGCATTCCGGATTGCCTCCAGCGACTGGAATTCCCGCATCAGAGCTTTTCTCCTCTCCGGACCGATCAGCGGAATGTCGTCAAGTACGGAGTGCACCTGCTCTTTGCTGCGCAGCGAACGGTGATATTCGATCGCAAAGCGGTGCGCCTCGTCCTGGATCCGCGTGATCAGACGAAATCCCTCGGAATGGGTGTCAATCGGTATCTCCTTATTATTATAATATAATCCGCGTGTTCTGTGATGGTCATCTTTTACCATGCCGCAGACCGGTATGTCAAGTCCCAGCTCATCCAGCACAGCCAGGGCGATATTGACCTGCCCCTTTCCGCCATCCATTAAAATCAGATCGGGAAAACGAGTGAAGCTTCCATACTCCTCCCCCAGATTGCGGATATGGTTTTTCTGCCGCTCCTCCATCCCGTGGGTAAACCGGCGCGTCAGCACCTCCCGCATGGAAGCATAATCATCCGGTCCGACCACTGTCCGAAGTTTAAAGCGGCGGTAGTCGCTGCGGCAGGGCCTGCCCTTTTCATATACTACCATAGATCCCACTGATTCGAAACCATTTGTATTGGAAATATCGTAAGCCTCCATACGGCGGACATAGCCGATATCCAGCAGCGCTGCGATCTCTTTGACTGCGCCGATGGTACGCCCCTCTTCCCGGCGGATCCGCTCCCGGTCCTGTGTCAGCACCATCTGCGCATTCTGCGCAGCCAGTTCGACCAGCTTTTCCCGGCTTCCCTTTTTGGGGACA
The DNA here is from genome assembly GCA_021203005.1 of Clostridiales bacterium. Lineage (GTDB taxonomy): Bacteria > Bacillota > Clostridia > Lachnospirales > Lachnospiraceae > Eubacterium_I. The sequence goes on from JAJQCB010000108.1 coordinate 12,346, forward strand.
CGCAGCGTGCATTTCTGCCCGCGTCTGGAAGAGAGCCAGCGGCTGATAATGTCCGCGTCGTCAATCTCCATCTGCAGCATAATCTCCCGCGGAATAAACGGCGTCCCCGCATAATACTGGCGGATAAAAGTGGACATCACCTCGCGCGGCGTGTCCTCCGCTCCGATCGTCACATGAAAATGCTCGCGTCCGATCAGCTTTCCCTGCCGGACAAAAAACACCTGGACCACAGCGTCCCTGTCATCCATGGCCAGGGCAATGATATCCCGGTCCTCGCCGTCGAAACCGGTGATTTTCTGCTTCTGTGCAATCTGCTTCACACTGTTCAACAAATCGCGTATTTCCGCGGCCTTCTCAAAATCCAGATCCGCCGCGGCCTGCGCCATCTGCGTCTCCAGTTCCTGAATGACCGCAGTATATTTTCCGTTTAAAAACTCCATCGCCTGCCTCACCCGTTCCCGGTATTCTTCCGGAGAGATATATCCCTGGCAGGGAGCCGTACACTGGTGAATATGATAGTTCAGGCACGGGCGCTCCTTTCCGGTATCCCGCGGGAGCACGCGGTTGCAGCTTCTGAGCTGATATAGCTTCCGGATCAGCTCAATCGTATCCCGGACTGCGCCAGCACTGGTATACGGCCCATAATAACGGGATTTATCCTTTTTCATCTGACGGGAAAAGAGAACTCTGGGGTAGGTTTCTCCCAGAGTCACTTTGATATAAGGATATGTCTTGTCATCCTTCAGCATCGTATTGTATTTCGGCCGATGCTCTTTAATTAAATTACACTCCAAAACAAGCGCTTCCAGCTCGGAATCTGTGAGAATGTATTCAAAACGCGCAATGTGCGTCACCATCTTCTCAATCTTCGGTCCCTTATTCCGGCTGGACTGGAAATACTGGCGGACACGGTTCCGCAGGCTGACCGCTTTCCCGATATAAATAATCGCGTCCCCCGCGTCGTGCATGAGGTAAACGCCCGGATGATCCGGAAGCTTTTTCAATTCCTCCTGAATATCGAACATAGATTTTATTCCTCAAACGCCTCGTCTCCAATAGCATCTGCCGGCACGCCTGTGCTGACTTCCACCGCCACCGGGGTATGGTTCCGTCTCATATCATTGAAAATTTCCATAAACTCCTTGCCGGAAATCGTCTCGTGCTCATAGAGATAGTCCGCTATGCGCTCGAGAATGTCAAGGTTGGCATAAATCATCTGCTTGGCGGTATCATATGCTTTCTGGAGCATGGCTTTCACCACCTCATCCGCCTTGGCGATTGTGGACTCCGCCACCGTCGCCACAGGGCGGCCATCCAGATACTGGCTCTCCACTGTCTCCAATGCCATAAGCCCGAACTCATCCGACATACCCAGGCGTGTCACCATCGTCCTGGCTATCTTCGTCGCCATCTCAATATCGTTGGACGCGCCGGTCGTTACGGAGTCACACTTAATCTCCTCCGCGGCGCGGCCGCCCATATAAGTGACCAGACGCGCTTCCAGCTCCGCCTGCGTCTCCAGATATTTCTCCTCCTCCGGCGTCTGCAGCGTATACCCCAGCGCTCCCATCGTTCTCGGCACGATTGTAATCTTCTGTACCGGTTCCGCATCCTTCTGCAGGGCGCTGACCAGCGCATGTCCTACCTCGTGGTAGGCAACCAGGCGCTTTTCCTTCGGACCCATGATGCGGTCTTTTTTCTCTTTACCGGCGATAACTACCTCCACCGCCTCAAAAAGATCTGACTGGGTAACATATTTCCGGCCATGCTTTACGGCATTGATCGCCGCCTCATTGACCATGTTGGCAAGATCAGAACCCACACAGCCCGCAGTCGCCAGCGCCAACGCATCCAGATCCACGGTATCATCCATAAGAACATGTCTGGAATGCACCTTCAGCGTCTCCACACGCCCTTTCAGATCCGGCTTGTCAACGATAACCCGCCGGTCAAAACGTCCCGGACGAAGAAGCGCCTTGTCCAACACCTCCGGGCGGTTGGTTGCTGCCAGAATCAGCACACCTTTCGAACTGTCAAAACCATCCATCTCGGCCAGCAGCTGGTTCAGTGTCTGTTCACGCTCATCGTTCCCGCCGCCATACCGGCTGTCACGGCTCTTACCGATGGCATCCACCTCATCGATAAAAATAATGCACGGCGCCTGCTTCTGCGCCTCCTCAAACAGGTCGCGGACACGGGACGCGCCCACGCCGACAAACATTTCCACAAAGTCTGAGCCCGCCAGGGAGAAAAACGGCACGCCCGCCTCACCGGCCACTGCCTTCGCCAAAAGTGTCTTACCTGTACCGGGAGGTCCCACGAGAAGAGCTCCTTTCGGCAGCTTTGCGCCGATATCCGTATATTTCCGGGGATTATTCAGGAAATCCACCATTTCCTGCAGCGTTTCCTTGGCCTCATCCTGCCCGGCAACATCCCTGAATGTCACCCCCGTGCTCTTCTCCACATACATCTTGGCAGTCGATTTGCCCACGCCCATGATGCCGCCGCTGCCGCCGCCCATCCTGCGCATGGCAAAATAGAAAATTCCCCAGATGATCACCAGCGGTATCACCAGACTCAGGATACTCCAGACCATGCTGGAGGTGCTGCTGTTCTTTCCGGTATACTCGACACCATATTCATTCAGTGTCTCATATAAGTTATCATCTCCGAGGTTTACCGTATAATAAGTGACCTGATACATCGCATTTTCACTTGTCACCGGTGTGATCTGGATCTCACTGGAGGTAATGATAACACTCTCCACTTCCCCGTCCTCAACCATGGAAAGGAACTCCGAATACGTGATCTCCTTGTTCGTCAGACTGCTGACCCGGTTTGTCATAGTGGACACCATAATAAGAACAACCACTACAACAACCACCAGCAGCAGGACATTCTGCCCGTTTTTTCCGTTCTTGTTGTTATTATTATTGTTTCCTTCATTTTCAGGTCTGTTTTCGTTCATAAAATCTTTACTTGTCCTGCACAATCCTCTGTGCATTCCTTTCTCTAATCTTCCCCAATACCCCCGTATCTGTTCAAAAAAACATTATAGTTTTATTTTACATAGAAATCAATATTGTAAGCGTTAAGTTTTCGCTTTTTTTATAAAGTTTTCGTGAAGAAAAAGCGTCTGCACATTAATCGGTTAAGTTAATAGCCGGGGTACTTTGCCCGGCAAACTTTTTCCCTGAAAAAGAAGAAAGACCACACCGTCTATTCAGATTCAGCATGATCTCCCCCTGTGTAATTTACGTCATCAGACGCGCTTCGCAACAAGTGCGAAGCACTGTCCTGAATCGTTACTATCTTTCTTTCTTCTGATACTTCAGCGCTGCCCCGACAAACCCGGCAAACAACGGGTGCGGACGGTTCGGCCTGGACTTCAGCTCCGGATGCGCCTGTGTCGCAATAAACCACGGATGATCCGGCAATTCCAGCATCTCCACAATGCGCCCGTCCGGCGACAGGCCGCAGAGATTCATGCCGTGTTCCTTCAAAATCGCCCGATAATCGTTGTTCACCTCATAGCGGTGACGGTGGCGCTCGTAAATCGTCTCCTCACCGTAAACGCTGTATGCCTTGCTCTCTTTATCCAGGATACACGGGTATGCGCCAAGGCGAAGCGTACCTCCGATGTCCTCCACCCCGTCCTGATCCGGCATCAGCGCGATAACCGGATGCCTGGTTTCCGGATTCAGCTCAATACTGTGGGCACCCTCCAGCCCGCAGCAGTGCCGCGCAAACTCCACTATCGCCAGCTGCATGCCGAGGCAAAGACCAAGGTATGGAATTGCATGTTCTCTCGCATACTGGATCGCGACAATCTTGCCGTCGATACCCCGGTCGCCAAAACCACCCGGCACCAGGATTCCCTGCACACCGGCCAGCACTTCATTCACATTGTCCTCATTCACCTGCTCCGAATCCACCCAGCGGATATTCACTGACACACGGTTCGCGATACCGCCGTGTTTTAAAGCCTCAACGACAGAAATATATGCGTCATGAAGCTGGATATATTTGCCGGCCAGAGCGACCTCCACCTCTCCGGTAGGATGCCTCAATGCGTCGATCATCTCATTCCAGTCTGTCAGATCCGGCTCGGGGCAGGGCAGATTCAGGCAGTTGCAGGCCGCCTCCGCCAGATGCTCCTCCTCCATGGCAATCGGGGCCTCATAAAGATACTCCACATCCAGATTCTGCAACACATGATTTTTCGGAACATTACAGAAGCGGGCAATCTTATCCTTGATCCCCTTATCGAGCTCATGCTCCGTGCGGCAGACGATGATGTCCGGCTGGATCCCCATCCCCTGCAGCTCCTTGACACTCATCTGGGTCGGCTTCGTCTTCAGCTCGCCGGATGCGCGCAGATACGGCACCAGTGTCACATGAATGATAATGGCATTCTCATGGCCGACCTCATGCTGGAACTGACGGATTGCCTCCAGGAACGGCTGTCCTTCGATATCGCCGACGGTTCCGCCCACCTCGATGATGGCAATCTGCGTCTCCTCCGTCGTGTAATCGCGGTAAAACCGGCTCTTGATCTCATTCGTAATATGCGGAATCACCTGCACCGTACCTCCGCCATAGTCGCCGCGGCGCTCCTTCTGCAACACTGTCCAATACACCTTTCCTGTAGTGACATTGGATTTCTTGCTCAGACTTTCGTCGATAAACCGCTCATAGTGTCCCAGATCCAGGTCGGTTTCCGCTCCGTCGTCTGTGACGAATACCTCTCCATGCTGAATCGGATTCATCGTCCCCGGATCGATATTGATATACGGGTCAAACTTCTGCATTGTCACCTTGTATCCCCTCGCCTTAAGCAGGCGTCCGAGGGATGCCGCCGTGATACCCTTTCCGAGGCCGGAAACCACACCGCCGAGCACAAAAACGTATTTTACTGCCATCTACTCTTCCTCCCTGAACCAGTCACTTCTATCCATTTATCAAAAAACATAACCATTATACATGTTCCACCAGAATAAATCTACTTTTTTCTACAATAAATTTTTACGGGTCTGTAAAATCAGTTACTGTTCACTCGTCAGCCACTCACACCGCTGAGTGGCTGCGAGCCAGCGCCAAAATGGTGGTTTTTAGCATTTTGTGTGCATCCCGCGGAGCGTGTTACGTTCACAGGCTGGCAGCCTGTGAAAAGTAACTAAAATTACAACGCCAGCATCATGATCAGCGGCACAGTCGCCACACTGAACAACGTCGTGACAAAGACAGAGCGAGCCGCCGCCGATGTGTTGGTGTGATACTGCTCCGTGATCATGGACTGCGCCGAGGAAGTCGGCAGAGCCGCCGTCAGAATCAGGATATTCCTTGTCAGTTCATCCACCTCGAAAGGAAGCACCCGAAGGATTGCGATCAAAAGCAGCGGGATCGCCAGCAGGCGGATCGCTGCCATAAGAAACATTTTTTTATCCTGAAACACTTCACGGAAGGCCAGCCTGGACAGTGATAACCCGACGACCAGCATGGACAGCCCGCTGGTAATGTTGGCGAGATAGCTCAAAAGCTGATCCGCCACATCCGGCACCGGGATATTCGCGAGAAGGAATACAAATCCGATCACAACCGCGATATTGATATTGTTGACAAACATTTTCCGGAAGCTTAGCTTATCCTTAATATCATAATGCCAGGTCAGGAGCTTGATTCCCACGGAAAAAATCACAAGGTTAGTGACCACATTGCCCAGTGCCATCAGAAACATTCCCTCGCTCCCGTACACAGAGAGTGCAAGCGGAAGCCCCATGAAGCCGTTGTTCGCCAGCATACAGCTGTAGATCCAGACACCCTGCTCCTTTTCGGGAATGCGCATCGCTTTCACCAGGAAAAATGTCAGAAGTCCTGACAGGCCGTGCAAAAGCGCGACCCCCACAAAAATCTGCCAGTACGGGCTGGAGCTGGTCTTGCCCTGCTGGTCAATGATGGAGCAGAACACCGTCACCGGCATGGTCACCATCAGGACCAGGTTGGACAGGTCCGGTATGCTGCTTTTCTGTACAACGCCCTGTTTTCCGATAAAATAGCCCAGAAAAATCAGGGCAAAAAGGATAAATACACTGGTTGCTACAACACTCATGAATTCAATCTCCGAATCATTCTATCTCTCACTGGTCTTTTTCTCACCAAAAAATCCCATTTCACTATATCTTGCCCATTTATCATACATTTCAAGATAATTCTGTTTTATGAAATCCTGTATTTTTTTCATTTCTCTGTCATTTAACAACCCACGATTCTGAACCTCAGAATCCCCATTTTCTTTTACAAAAAACTTTGCTGACCCGGCTTCTGTTAATCTACTGTCGCTGGCGTGAACATGCATACATTCTACTGTACAAAATGATGTAAAATATAAATAGTAACCGGCCACCTTATATTCGTAATACTTTGGCATCCTACTCCCCCATAAACTGCTTGTTTTTCGCATAATGCATTTTTATAATCCGCAATTCTATGTCATCCATAGATGTTTCTAACATTTCCCCCTCATCAGATAAGACAGCCGCTTTCTCCGGTTTGTTCAGATTTAGCACGCGTACCCCGATCTCACATTTTGTAAATGCATACCCTGCTATGATCATATCAGCTTTATCAGCAACTTCCTTAATGTTGATCATACTTTAATCTTACCTCCTTAATTTGTTTCAAAAAAGCATCTGCATCCATATACAAATTTTCTAACACAGGCACTAAATCTATATAATCTTCTTCTATATCTGAATTGTGCCTGTATTTGGCCATGACCACAAGATACCCATGATCCCACTCCTTTATGTCCGTATAGCATTCCAGAGAATACGGTGCACGGAATCTTATTATATATTGATCATATTGAAACACTGTATAATGATTCTCATTACTCAAAATAGCATAGTCTGCCATATCACCCATTTTCTCCCACAAAAACAACATAATAGATTATCTATAGTGGGTCACTCCTCTTCAAACTCCACGGTCACGTAATATCCCCGCGGCGTCTCCTTTACCTCAACTACTTTCCCCTCCGCGGATTTCAGCCTCTCGCGAAAAGAGTAATTTGCTGACATCGCATAGGATTTTCCCAGAGTATAATACCACGAGTCAGGCAGGCGGCTCTCAGTAACAGGAAGGATGTCCCCCTCTTTCAGAAGTCCGGTCCGCTCCATTTTAAATTCCATCCGTCGCATGGTGAACCATCTCCAATCTTTCCCACCATTCTACTCCAAAGAGAAATAACTCTCAAGTAAAAAATACCTTATATTGCGATTCCCGCGTATTGCGTCATATAGAGTTCATAATATTTCCCTTTTTTTGCAAGCAGATCCTCATGGTTTCCGGTCTCCACAATCTCCCCATGATCCATGACGACAATAATATCTGAGTCCCGGATGGTGGAAAGCCTGTGTGCAATGACGATGCTGGTCCGGTTCTGCATGATATGCTGCATCGCATCCTGAATTGCTTTCTCCGTGCGGATATCCACATTGGATGTCGCCTCATCCAGGATCAGTATCCGGGGATCAGCAACAAAAGCCCGTGCGATGGCAAGGAGCTGTCTCTGACCCTGACTGATATTTTCGCCGGAACCTGTCAGCACAGTTTTATCTCCATCCGGCAGGAGACGGATCATCTCCTCACAGTGGCTGAGCGCCACCGCTCTCTCTACTTCCTCATCCGAAGCATTTTCATTCGCATAGATCAGATTATTGCGCACTGTGTCCGAAAACAAAACGGTATCCTGCAGCACAATTGCCACATTTTTACGCAGACTCTGCCTTGCGACATTCCGGATATCCTGCCGGTTAATTCTGATTTCCCCGCTGTCGATATCGTAAAACCGCATCAGCAGGTTAACAATCGTTGTTTTCCCGCTGCCCGTCGCTCCCACAAGAGCCACCTTTTTCCCGGAGGGAACATTCAAAGAGAAATCGCGAATCACGGGCATTCCTTCCTCATAAGCAAAATTCACATTGCAAAATGTCACCTCCGCATTGTTCCCGCAGGTCAGAGATTCTCCGTCTGAATTTTCCTCTTCCTCATCCAGCAAAGCAAATACCCGCTCTGCCCCTGCAATCGCTGTCTGCAGCTGTCCGTAAATCTGAGCAATCTCATTAATCGGCCGGCTAAACTGCTTTGCATATACGATAAACGCAGAAATCACACCCACCGAAATCAGCCCTTTCACCGAGAAATACCCGCCAAAAGCTGCAACAATCACAAAACCGACATTTCCGATACAATTCATGATCGGTCCAATGATTCCGCTTAAAGCATCCGTCCGAATCCCCGCTTTTGTCAGAGAATCCGCCGTCTCGCAGAATTCCTTTGTTGTGATATCCTGACGGTTATAAGCAGCCACCGTGCGGTATCCCGACACCATTTCCTCTACAGTGCCGTTTAGTCTGCCGAGAATTTTCTGCCGCTGTCTGGAATATTTCCGCACTTTTCCCGAAAGGAATCTCGCCTCTTTTACCGGGTTCTCCTTTGAAGCTGCCATTTTTTTGCTCCGGCTCTGTGAGCAGCACCTCTTTTACCCGCTTCCACGATACATATCCCCGGGAAATATTCTGAAACAGCATCGTCAGCATATGAATACCGCTTAACAACTGCGTGATATAGGTAATCGCCGCCATGATCGTCCCCGGTGTCGTCAAACCGCCGCCGACCTCAGTAAAACCGATCAGGAGAATCAGCGCCACAACCAGGTACATCAGGGCATTTACGACCGGATCCATAAATGCAAAGATAATCAGCACACCCAGCTGTATCCCCGTCAGACTGTCATTCGCCTTTTTAAACCGTTTCTTTTCAAAGGCTTCCTTTACGCAGGCTTTGATGATACGGATACCCGAAATATCCTCCTGTAAAATGGCATTGACCCCGTCAAGCTGTGACTGCAATTTTACAAACATCGGGTTGGCTTTATACAGGCAGACCATCATACATCCCACCACAAAAGGAAACACACACAGCACTGCTGCGCCGAAATCGCGGTTCAGCCGGAACATACAGATGATACTGCCGAACATCAGCATGGACATGCGGATCAGGCCGCGGAAGAACACGGAAACAAAGTTCTGTACCTGAACGATATCATTCGTCGTTCTCGTCACAAGAGATCCCGTGGTAAACCGGTCAAGCTGCGAGAAGGAAAACGACATGATTTTTGAAAAACAGTTTTTTCGCATATCGTTGCCCACATGCTGTGCGGTATAATGGGAAACCACATTGTTGAGCGACCCGCAGAGCCCGCCAAACAGGACGAGTGCGATCATCTCCATGCCGATCGTTCGGATCACGCTCATATCGCTGACACCGCCATTATCAAGACCCAGCACACCTTCGTCGACAATCCGGCTCATCATACCCGGCTGGATCAGATCCATCATAACCTCGCCAACCATCAGAAAACCGGCAAGGATTGCAAACGGCAGATATGGTTTTACATATTTCCAGATCATTCCATACTCCCCCGTCCGTCACCGCTTCCATGATGCCTGCCATAGCCGGAATGGCCACGCTGATCTCCGTCATTACAGTCTTCCGAATGCGGAACCTCCCATCCGTGATTGAATTTTTCCAACAATCCCAGCAGCGTCCCTTTCTCCTCTGATGTCAGTACGGAAAACATTTCTTCATACCCGCTGATATAGCATAAAATGCCAGTCTCATATTTATTGCATCAAAAAACGATACTTTCCCTTTCCGTGACCGGATACCGGAACAATAATGCCCTGCTCCGCCATCTCGCGCAGCAAAGCAGAACTTCTGGTTGATTTCAAATCCAGTTCCCTCTGTACATCAGATCTTCCAAATATAGTTTCACAGCCAAACGCCGTCAGCAATTTACGTACATGGGCAGCTGTTTTCGGCGTAAACAAAGCCTCAATGTCCGCTTTTTCTTCTTCAATGTCCGCTTTTTTTACTCCAATGTCCGCTTTTTGCAGTTCTTTGAAAATTCCACTGACATGCATGATCCGATTATGAAGCGGATTGTTCTCATTTAACAACAGATTTCGCAAAAATAATTCCAGATATTCTGTCGTCTCATGAATCCCGTTTTTCAGATCATTATAATTTGCTCTGACCAATGCGTTCCGAAAATACCATGCGTTTTCAGCAAAAATATCATTCGTTGCTTCAAATCCAAGCGTGCGAAGATACTTTATAAAAAACACTGCTGTCGTCCTGGTATTACCCTCACCAAATATGTGTATCTGCCACAACCTTGACACAAAAACTGCAAGATGATGAATCATCTCATCCAGCGAAAGATTTTGATAAGAAAATTTCTTTTCCTCAGAGAAATCGTAATCCAGCGTTGCCCGCAATTCTGCTGCACTGCCATAAATTACAGTCGCCCCATCCAGAACCCATTCTTTTTTTGTAATATTATAGTCGCGAAGCTGTCCCGCATGAGAATAAATACCGGTAAACAATTTTCTGTGAATGGAAATATACTCATTCGGAGTAAAACTAAATGCACATTCGGACAACAGTGCTGCTATCCGCGCGGAGACCTTATCAGCCTCCTCGGTCCGGTCTTCTGAATCATGAACGGGATTTTCCTCATAGTAAGACTGCAACAGCGCATTTGCCTCGTCAAAGGTTATTTCACCCTCGATATTCCGGATAGCAGTGTGTACCAGATATTCCGATGGCTTCAGCCCATCGACAGCCTGAAGACCGATTGCTGTATGCCATGCATAGCCTTTGTACCGTTTTTCCGGTTCGGACTCTCTGATATATTCCTTAAACGGATCCTTATTCACGCTATCTCACCTCTCTGTTGCCGCTTCTGATCTTCGTACTATGACATATTCCAAATGGTTTCATTTACTGGTCAATGCTTCCATCATCTCAGCCACATCCTCACACTGCATCAGCCCACTCATAACACAGACCCCTGCCGCGCCTGCCCGCCGGACATTCTCGGCATTGTCCGGAGCAATCCCTCCGATGGCGTAAACCGGAATATTGACAGAACCACAGACCTCCCGCAGAAAACCCAGTCCGCGCCCCGGAAGTCCCTTTTTACAATCCGTAGCAAAAATATGACCGGCCGTAAGATACGTACAGCCAAGCCGCTCCGCCTCCAACGCATCCTCCACAGAATGACAGGATGCGCCGAGGACAGCAAATTGACTGCGCTGCTGCCCGGACATCTGCCTTAACAGGGGAAGCGGCGCATGCAAAGCCTCCGCATGAAGCCGCAGGGCTGCATCCGCAAAACTGTGAAGGATACAGCGGACACCGTGACAGGCACAGATCTCCATGACCTGTCCCGCAAGTACTTCATACTCTGATTCCGGAAGATCCTTTTCCCGCAGGATAATAGCTGCGGGATGGTAGAATGCGATGCGGTCAATTCTCTCTAAAAATTCTCCCCGGCACAACTTTCGGTTCGTCACACACAAAATATCGTATTTACGTTCGTTTCTTTCCATTTGATTCATGACATAGGAACCCTGGTATCATACATAAAGGTAATCGTTCAGCACCGGCTGAAGGCCCGCGTCGGACATTTCCGCGTACATCCGGTTCAGGCTTCGCCCGTCATTGATCTCGAACTGCTCGTCGCCCGCCTCGCCGTCTGTCTCCTTTCCGGTGTACTTGCTTTCGTGATCCCCGATACCGGTGGAAACCCCGGCGGATACCTTCGTCGCCGCGATTTTCACAATACCGTTCCGGAACGCCGCGCTCTCCCGCGAGGAGACCGTGATCCCCACAAACGGCATGAAAATCCGGTAAGCACAGAGCACCTGGCAGAGCTGCTTTTCCCCCACATCCAGCGGATTGATTTTGTCATTGTTGATGATCGGGCGCAGCCGCGGGCAGGAAAGCGACATCTCCGCCTGCGGATATTTCCGCTGGAGATAATACACATGAAGCGCGCTCGCCAGGGCGTCTTTCCGGAAATCGGAAAGTCCCAGCAGAGCCGAGAATCCGACGCCGCGCATGCCTCCCATAAGCGCCCTCTCCTGGGAATCGAAACGGTACGGCCACACACGCTTGTGTCCCAGCAGATGCAGCGTCTCATATTTATCGGAATCGTAAGTCTCCTGGAAGACAGTTACATAGTCCACGCCGCACTCGTGCAGATAGCGGTACTCATCCACATTTACCGGGTAAATCTCCACACCTACCATGCGGAAATACTTCCGCGCCAGCTTGCAGGCTTCGCCGATGTACTCCACGCTGCTCTGCGCACGGCTCTCGCCGGTGAGAATCAGAATCTCCTCCATCCCGCTGTCGGCGATGACTTTCATCTCATGCTCAATCTGCTCCGCATCCAGTTTCATCCGCGTAATCTGGTTATAGCAGTTAAACCCGCAGTATACGCAATAATTTTCACAGTAGTTCGCGATGTACAGAGGCGTAAACATATATACGGTGTTCCCGAAATGCTTGCTGGTCTCCACCCGCGCCCGCTGCGCCATCTCCTCCAGAAACGGTTCCGCCGCCGGGGAGAGAAGCGCCTTGAAATCCTCCAGCGTACAGGTCTCATGATCCAGAGCCCTCCGCACATCCCGCGGCGTATAGAGAGAATAGTCGTAACTTTCCATCTGGCTGATTACTTTTTCACAGATATCCGACTCGATCTGCTCCATCCCCGGGAGATATTCCATATGATTCTTCCGGCAGGACGGATCTGTCTCCAGACGATGCTTTCTCTCCAGCGCCGCCTCGGACAGCTGATCCGAGTCTATAAAAAACTGATTTTCCAATTCTGTCATCTCCTTCTATCACTTAATCTCTCAGGAACCCCGTCAAAGGATCCGACGCGGACGCACCGCGGGCCAACACTCTGCCCAGCCCGGACAGATAAGCCTGGCGCCCTGCCTCAATCGCCTGGCGGAACGCGGAAGCCATCATGGGAAGATCCCCCGCCGTGGCCAGAGCCGTGTTTGCCATAATCGCAGCCGCACCCATCTCCATGGCCTCGCATGCCTGGGACGGTCTGCCGATGCCGGCGTCCACGATAATGGGAAGGTCAATCTCATCAATCAGAATCTGGATAAATTCTTTTGTCGCCATCCCCTTGTTGGAACCAATCGGTGACCCCAGCGGCATGATCGTTGCTGCTCCTGCATTTACCAGGTCCCGCGCTACATTCAGATCCGGATACATGTACGGCATCACCACAAAACCTTCCCTCGCCAGAATCTCAGTCGCCCGGATGGTTTCCTGGTTATCCGGAAGCAGATATTTGGAATCCCGCATAATCTCAATCTTTACAAAGTCACCGCAGCCGAGCTCCCGGGCCAGCCGCGCAATACGCACGGCCTCGTCAGCATTCCGCGCCCCGGAAGTGTTCGGCAGCAGCGTCACGCCCTCCGGAATGAAATCCAGGATATTTTCCTCCTCTTTTGTGTTTGCACGGCGGACAGCCAGAGTAATGATCTGTGCGCCTGCATCTTTCACTGCAGCCTCGATCAGCCGCAGGGAATATTTGCCGGAGCCCAGGATAAATCTGGAAGTGAATTCCCGGCCTCCTATGATAAGTTTGTCGTCTGTGTTCAT
>JAJQCB010000190.1 GCA_021203005.1 Clostridiales bacterium
CGAGCGCATGGCGCGCGGGTGGGACAATCATGCGGTGGACTCGTCTTTGAAATCCACAGGCGATATCATCAGAGAGAATATCTGTACTTATTTTAACCTGATTTTTATTATTCTGGCAATTCTTCTGTGTGTCGTGCGGTCATTCCGGGATCTGACGTTTCTGCCGATTATTATCGTCAATACGCTGATCGGTATCATTCAGGAAGTCCATGCCAAAAACGAACTGGAAAAACTGAACGTGCTGAACGCGCCGAAAGCGACTGTTGTGCGGGAGGGAAAGTCCGGATCCGTGCCGACGGAAAAGCTGGTGCGCGATGACATCGTCCTGTTCCGCGCGGGAAATCAGATCTGCGCGGACGCGGAGGTGGTTCGGGGCGAGGTAAAGGTAAACGAGGCTCTCCTGACCGGCGAGACGGATGAGATTGTAAAGGCTTGCGGCGACTCGCTGATCTCGGGCAGCCACATTGTTTCCGGCGAGTGCTATGCCCGTCTGACCGGGGTGGGGGAAGATTCCTATATCTCGAAGCTGACGCTGGAAGCGAAGTCTATGAAAAAAGGCGAGCAGTCCGAGATGATCCGTGCGTTAAACCGACTGCTGATTTTTGTTGGTATCGTTTTGATTCCTATTGGCATTGTTTTGTTCTGGCAAAGTTATACCTATAACCAGGAGAGCTTTGCAGACAGCATCACTTCTATGGTGGCGGCGCTGATCGGGATGATCCCGGAGGGACTGTATCTGCTGGCCAGCGTGGCGTTGGCGGTGAGCGCGGTGCGTCTGGCACAGCGCGGTGTGCTTTTGCATGACATGAAGAGTATTGAGACCCTGGCGCGGGTGGATGTGCTCTGTGTGGATAAGACAGGGACGATCACCGAAAACCGCATGGAAGTCAAAGATCTGATCGCGGCAGAGGGATATGATGCGGAAAAGCAGGGAGAGCTTGCCGGGCTCCTGGGGGATTTTGCTGCGGCAATGAGCAATGATAATGCAACTATGGAAGCGGTCAGGGCGGCGTTTGTACAGGGAACAGGCAGAACGCCTGCGAAAGTGACGCCATTTTCGTCTACGGTGAAATATAGCGGTGTGACTTATGAGGAGGAAGCCCATGTGCTTGGCGCTCCGGAATTTGTCCTGCGGGATGACTTTGCAGAGTATCAGGAAGAGATCGAATCCTACACGGCGCGGGGATACCGTGTGCTGGTGTTTGCCCGGTATGAAAGTGAGATCACCGGGGAACCACTGACAGACAGGGCGGTGCCTCTCGGGTATGTCCTTCTCTCCAACCCGGTCCGGAAGGAAGCGCCGGGTACTTTTTCTTATTTTGCGGAGCAGGGTGTGGAGATCAAGGTGATTTCCGGCGATAATCCGCTGACCGTGTCCGAGTCCGCGAAGGAGGCAAAGATCGCGGGGGCGGAGCGGTGGATCGATGCCCGTACTCTGGTGACGATAGAAGATATTGACCGGGCCGTCCGGGAATATACCGTATTTGGCCGTGTGACCCCGGCGCAGAAGAGGCAGTTTGTCAAGGCGCTGAAAGACCAGGGGCGGACGGTCGCCATGACAGGAGACGGCGTCAACGATGTGCTGGCGCTGAAGGATGCGGACTGCAGTGTCGCTATGGCTTCCGGCAGTGAGGCGGCGGCGCAGGTGGCGCAGGTCGTGCTGCTGGATTCCGACTTTTCCTGCATGCCGGAAGTGGTCATGGAGGGGCGCAGGGTGGTCAACAACATCCAGCGTTCCGCCAGTTTATTTTTAGTGAAGAATATATTTTCTTTTTTGATGTCCCTGTTTTCAGCGGCCCTGATTATCACTTACCCGCTGGAACCGGCGCAGGTTTCTCTGATCAGCCTGTTTACGATCGGGATTCCGGCGTTCTTCCTGGCACTCCAGCCGAATAAGAACGAGATTAAGGGACATTTCCTGCCGAATGTCTTTGTCAAGGCGCTGCCGGCGGGACTCACGGACTTTATCGCTGTCGGGGCGCTGGTGATTTTCGGGCAGGTATTCGGCGTGGCGGAGAATGATATCTCCACGGCGGCGACGATGCTGCTCGCCATCGTGGGATTTATGGTTCTCTTAAAAATAGCATCACCGATGAACCGTACAAAGTGGGGCATCTGGTTCGGGTGCATCGGCGGACTTTTATTCAGCAGTATCTTTTTCCCGAACCTGTTTGCCATCACAGGGATGTCCGTGGAATGCGTCATGCTGTTTGTGGTGTTTTCCATCGCGACGGAGCCGGTTCTGCGGCTTTTGACCTGGTGTGTGGAAAGACTTCGGGAAATGTATCGGAATATTAGAAATACAAAAATGCGAAAATCGCGCAGAGGAGGATGAAAATGACAATCCGGGAAGAAATGAAACTGGTAAAACTGGCGTCGCCGAAGCTGGCGGCGGCCGCGGGAGAGACAAGAAATGCCGCGCTGGAGGCAGTGAGCGCAGCGCTGCTTGCCCATCAGGAGGAAATTTTTGCGGCAAACCGTGCGGATATGGAGCAGGCTAAGCAGGATGGCGTCCCCGGCCCGATCTTAAAGCGGCTGAAATTTGATGAGGGAAAGATGCGGGATGTGGTTGCCGGAATCCGGGATCTGATTGCCATGCAGGACCCGCTGTTTCGGACGCGGCTTAAGAGGGAGCTTGACGAGGGACTGGTGCTGGAAAAAGTGACCTGCCCCATCGGTGTGATCGGCGTGATCTTTGAGGCGCGGCCGGACGCGCTGATTCAGATCTCCGCACTTTGCATCAAGAGCGGCAACTGTGTGATCTTAAAGGGCGGCAGCGAAGCACTGCGGACTAACAAAAAGCTGTTTGAGATTATTTACGGCGCGGTGCGTGAGAGCGGGCTGCCGGAGTATTGCATGATGCAGCTGGAGGCGCGGTCTGAGATTACGGAGCTGCTGGAGTGCCATGAATCGGTGGATCTGCTGATTCCGCGGGGCTCCAATGCTTTTGTGCAGTATATCATGAATAATACAAAAATTCCTGTCATGGGGCATGCGGATGGCATCTGCCATATCTATGTGGATAAGGATGCGGATCCGGACAAGGCTGTTCCGATTATTTTTGACGCGAAAACCCAGTATGTCTCGGCCTGCAATGCCGTGGAGACGCTGCTGGTCCACCGGGATGTTGCGGCGGAGCTGATGCCCAGACTGAAGGCGGCGTTGGATGAGAGGCAGGTGGAGATCCGGGGCAGCCGTGAGATTGCTGACCTGATCGACTGTGCACCGGCGACGGAAGCAGACGATGCGTCGGAGTATCTGGATTACATCCTCTCGGTAAAAACAGTTGGTGACATGCAGGAGGCTATCGATCATATCAATTATTATGGTTCCCACCACACAGACTGTATCGTGACGGAAAATGCTGCCGCCGCGGAGCAGTTTATGAATCTCGTGGACTCCGCCGGGGTGTATCAGAACTGCTCTACCCGCTTTGCCGACGGGTACCGGTACGGGTTCGGCGCAGAGGTTGGCATCAGTACCGGAAAAATCCATGCGCGCGGCCCGGTCGGGCTGGACGGGCTGTTAAGCTGCAAATATAAATTATACGGGCAGGGACAGATCGTGGCGGACTATGCGTCCGGGGAAAAGCAGTTTCATTTCAAGGATCTGTAATTTGATGATACCAGGGTCAAAAGGTCATGAATGGAGCGCTTGCGATCCGATTCATGACTTTGGGACCCGCCAAAACACGAGAAAGTAGCCATTTTAGCCGTTTTTTAAGCTAAAATGAGCGAATTTTGATAATGCTCTCCCTTAATGAGCATGCAATGTGAATTTAGTGAGAGCTTATGCACAGCAGTGTTTTGAGGATTGCGGGAGCGGTTTTTGCGGAGCAATCCGTGGGTATCATCAAACTATCATCTTGCTGTGAATAGTAACTATGTAGTTCCAAAATTAGGAACGCGAAGGGATGGGACATCCCCCGGCTATCGTTTATAATGGAAGCAGAAAGAACGATAGGACGGAGGGAGTGTTATGATTGCAGAAGACAGAGAGGATGGATTGCACAGGGAAGCAGTCCTGGAGGAGACGACATCGTTGTTTCGTGAACTGGGCGTCCCCGTGAATCTGCGCGGCTACTGGTATCTGCGGGATGCGGTGCTGTTGTCTGTGGAGGACATCAGGGTGTTGAATTCTGTTACGGGAGTGTTGTATCCCGCCATAGCGCGGAAATATCAGACCAGTGTCAGCAGAGTGGAGCGCGCGAGCCGCCATGCGATTGAGACGGCGTGGGACAGAGGCAGGAACGACGTCATGGAAGAAATATTCGGATATACCATAAAAAGCAGCCGCGGGAGACCGACGAACTCAGAGTTTATTGCAACCGTCGCGGACTGGGTTCGCATCCGCTGCTGTTTTTAGTCTATACTGTTACTGGCAGTAAAGAAATACGGGTGAGGATTCAGGCTCTGAATCTTTACAACATATGGAGGTTTTTATGAAATACGATTATCTGGTTGTCGGATCGGGATTATACGGCGCGGTTTTTGCGCGTCAGGCGGTGCAGGCGGGAAAAACCGTGCTGGTAATCGATAAGAGATCCCATATCGGTGGAAACATTTATACGGAAAAAGTGGCGGGTGTCAATGTACACAAGTACGGCGCACATATTTTCCACACCAACAATAAAAAAGTCTGGGACTATGTCACGTCTGTGGCGGATTTTAACCGCTATACCAACTCCCCGGTGGCTAATTATCACGGAGAGCTGTATTCCCTGCCGTTTAATATGTACACATTTAACCGTATGTGGGGAGTGACGACGCCGGAGGAGGCGGCTGCGAAGATTGAGGAGCAGCGCCGTGCCGCGGGCATCACAGAGCCGCAGAATCTGGAGGAGCAGGCCATCAGTCTGGTCGGAACGGATATTTATGAAAAGCTGGTGAAAGGGTATACTGAGAAGCAGTGGGGGCGTGACTGCAAGGATCTGCCGTCTTTTATTATCCGGAGGCTGCCTGTGCGCCTTACGTTTGACAATAACTATTTCAACGCACTCTACCAGGGAATTCCCATCGGGGGCTATACAAAGCTGATCGAGCGGCTGCTGGAGGGGATAGAAGTCCGTCTGAATACCGATTATCTGGAGCAGAAGGAGACGCTGGATGCCCTGGCGGGCCGGGTCATTCATACCGGCCCCATCGATGCGTACTTCGGTTATCGTCTGGGTTATCTGGAGTACCGTTCCGTGCGGTTTGAAACGGAGATTCTGGATATGGAGAATTTCCAGGGCAACGCGGTGATCAATTACACAGACCGTGAGACTCCGTGGACGCGGATCATCGAGCACAAATGGTTTGAGTTTGGAAAGAATGAGGAGGGAGAGCCCATCCCTCAGACGGTGATCAGCCGGGAGTACAGCTCTGAGTGGAAACCCGGTGATGAACCCTATTATCCGGTGAATGATGAGAAAAACGCCGCGCTCTACGCAGAGTACAAAGCGCTGGCAGACCGTGAAGAACGCGTTGTATTCGGCGGACGTCTCGGGGAATACAAGTATTACGATATGGATGCTGTTATCGCATCTGCACTGGATTTGTGCGAAAGGGAACTGTAAGTGACAGGGAGGTTATTATGAACAGCGAGAATGAGGTGTGTGGGACACACACATATGAGCATGTAGTGCAGTATTATGAGACAGACGCCATGCAGATTGTCCACCATTCCAACTATATCCGATGGATGGAGGAGGTGCGGCTGGATTTTCTGGCAAAAGTGGGCCTCGCCTATGACGATATGGAGGCGCACGGCGTTATCATTCCGGTGCTGTCCGCCTCGTGTGAGTATAAGCAGGCCACCCGTTACGGCGAGATAGTGAAGATCATGGCAAAGATGGAACGTTTTGACGGTCTACGGTTTTTTGTCAGCTACCGGATTGTCGGCGAGGATGGCACCCTGCGTGCGACAGGGAGTACATCCCATTGTTTTCTGAATAAAGACATGAAGCCGGTAAATGTCCGAAAAGCGGCGCCGCCGATCTATGAGTATTTTAAACAGTTTAAAAAAGCATAAAAAGTTTGCAATCCCGGTAAAATGGTATTATACTACTACTACGTTTAGCAAAATAAAGGAGGAATTTCTAATGGCAGAGATTACGAAGGACACGATGATCGGAGAACTGCTTCGCGATCAGGATCATATTGATGATATTGCGGAAGTGTTGTTTGGAATCGGCATGCATTGCCTCGGATGCCCGTCTTCCCAGATGGAGACGATCGGTGAGGCTGCTATGGTGCATGGTCTGGAAGCGGACGAGCTCGTAGCGCGTCTGAATGCGGTAGTTGCATAGTGCTGTTGCTGAGACAGATCTGAAAGGTATATTTTTTGAGGTCTCTGTAAATATGTGCACTTTGCATGAAAAAGTATGAATAATCCCCCACGGATGTATGAAAGCATCCGTGGGGGATTTCTGTTGCTGAAAGCTATACTCTGTTATACAAAGTATCTGTCAGTCCGCCTGGTACACGGATTCGACAGATACGCTCCGGTTTATATCTGAGCCAGCGTCGATACTGCTTTCCGGGACAGAATCGTCTGTGCATGCTCCCGGTAAAACGCTTCTGTAGCCGGAACACATTTCTCTTTTTTCAGATAGGAGGATGCTGCGAGGATAATTCTGCTGAACTCCATGGCAGTGTGTGAATCCTGATGTAAGAACAGGGCATAAGTGCCGGAGCCCGGATCCTTATAGAGGGAACTCTTACCGCGGAATGCCGGGGCAATCGCGTGGGAGAGACAAATCGCCGCTTCCATGTCTGTAAACGTAAACATGCAGATCAAATCTGTGGGAGCTTCTGCTGCCGGTTCCGGTTTGTCGTCTCCGACGGCGGCTGCAATCTCCTGCTTCAGCTGGTGCAGGATGTCGCTGAGTTCTGAAGGGATGCCGGCCAGAAGTTCATCGGAATCTTCCTCGGAACTATCCGCTTCCTCTAAGTCTGAAAAGTGGGAAAACTCGGAGAAACGGGTATCCAGTTCCTCAGGCGAGTCCACTTTGGTTATGATCAGTACGATTTTTTCCGAGGAGAGGGGAATGGCTTCTACCATGATCGGAATATCCTCCGCTTCGAAGCCGAAGTCCATGGAGGCCTGCGTCATCATATCCTGGAAAAGCGCCCGCGTCTTCTCGGAACCATATGCCAGCTCACTCAGCTTGATATGCCGGGCGGCTAAATCCTCCCGTGTGAGTGTGCAGCGAATCTGATGTTCATTTAATTTTTCAATCTTCATGTCATCACTTCCTTACTTGGCTAACATAATAACAAAAAATCTGTCGAATAGCAATAAAAAATGGTTGAAATCTTTGTAATCTTATGCTATAAAAGATACATGAGTTTCCGTTTCGGACGGACAGGTTACAAATTCATTACCGCATTTTCATATGCAGTACAGATCGTACATTATTATTTGCATCTGCGGTAAGTTGCGAAGACAGCGGTTCTTCTGTGACATTCCTGTGATCCCTGAGGATCATCGTATAGTATTTCCGAGATTTTATGATTTACACAGCAGAAATTATGAGACATCTGTCCTGTGAAACGAATACTCTGTTAAAATCCTTTTTGTTAGTATATGAGATTGAAGGTAAAAACTGACAAAAAGAAGAAAGGAGGGAAGGTTTTTTTACAGAGCAGGTGTGTCTTTTTCTTAATGCATTGTTTGCTTTTAAAATTTAAAAAAAATTCTTTCGGAAAGGAAGGTACATAAGATACGGTAGAGATAGACGGAGTAGAAGACAGATCTGCATGAACACAAATGGAATCTGTATATCACAGCACATGCTTCCGTTTGGTCAAAGAGGGGTGGTAGTATGCAAAAAAAGCATAAAAGTAATGGTTACGCCCTGATGGTGGAGCTGCAGAATTATGAGCAGCAGGGGATTTCGATCTGGCTGGAGGGTAATCCCAGTGATTCGGCCAGCGTGATGGAAGCAATCAGGGTCAGAGAAGGAATCTCCTACATGAGAGATTATGTCTTTCGTGCGGGAGAGTTATGTGAAGTACGATTTGATAAGATATCGAAATCGTGATATAAGTCAGTCAGTGATTGTTTTTTCGTGAATGTGCGGCCGGTGCGGGGGGATCTGTGCCGGCCGTGAACATTCTTTGGAAAAGGCTTTACAGAGGATTATAATTTCATGTATACTATAGAACAGGGCATCGAGATAGTTCAGCTGGTAAGACGGCTGTAAATGAGGTATGCGGGTAACGATTCAGTACAGTGCTTCGCATTTGCTGCAAGGTACGCAGGATAACGCAGATTACACATACAGAGGAGAGAAGGATGGCGTCACATAAAAGAAAAAAGAACAGGAGACAGCAGATTTTTCTGGTTGCAGCAGTGATTGTGCTGGTGGTCATTATTGCCGGGATCACGATGCTGACGACGGTGATTAAAAAATATTCCCCGTCCAGGGAGACTACGGATTACGCGTCGTATTATGGGCTGGAGGAGGGAGAAGTGCTTCTCTCTCTGGATAACGAGTTCCTGGAGGAGAAAGGGTTATATATAGACGGAGAGGTTTATGTTTCCTACACTGTTCTGCATACTTACCTGAATGAACGTTTTTACTGGGATGAGACGGAGCAGATTCTTCGCTACACGCTCCCGGAGGGAACGGTCAGTGTGGCAGCAGAGTCGGCTGATTATACCATGGGGAAAGAGAGCAGCACATTTTCTTATACGATTGTCCATGTGGAGGATGGTGAGATGTATCTGTCACTCTCTTTTGTGGCAGCGTATACAAATATACGGTGGCAGTTTTATGAGGAGCCGGACCGCGCGGTGATCTCCGACGAATGGGGTGAAGTGGAGTACACTGCGGTGAAGCGTGATACTGAGGTGCGGGAACTTGGCGGCATCAAGAGCAGTATTCTCACGGAGCTTCAGAAGAATGACAGAGTCATTGTCTTAGATGAGATGGATTCCTGGGTGCAGGTCTGCACGGAAGATGGATTTGTGGGATATATCAAAGAGAGCGCACTTGGGGAATCACAGACGGAGGTATACACCAGTGATTATGAGGAGCCGGAGTTCGCTCATATCACAAAAGATTTTACAATCAATATGGCCTGGCATCAGGTGACTAATCAGTCGGCCAATGCAGCAATTTCTACCGTGCTCTCATCTACAAACGGCGTGAATGTGATTTCTCCGACCTGGTTTTATCTGGATGACAATGAGGGCGGGATTGCTTCCCTGGCAAGTTCGGATTATGTGTCTTATTGTCACGAACAGGGGGTAGAAGTCTGGGCATTGGTCAGCAATCTGGAGAACAGCGAGGTGGATACCACGCAGGTGCTGAGCGTGACCTCGAGCCGGGATGCCCTGGTGAATAACCTGATTTCAGCGGCGGTGAAGTACGATCTGGATGGCATAAATGTCGATTTTGAAAGTCTGGAGGGCGAAGCCGGAACCGGATTCCTGCAGTTTATCCGGGAACTCTCCTTAAAATGTGAGAGCAATGATGTGGTTCTTTCCATTGATAATTATCCGCCGGCATCCTATAACGCGTTTTACAGCAGAGATGAGCAGGCAGTTTTTGCAGATTATATTGTGCTGATGGCTTATGATGAGCATTACAATGGCTCTGATGAGGGGTCAGTCGCTTCACTGAGCTTTGTGACGCAGGCGGTGGAGGATACGCTGGAGGAGGTTCCGGCAGAGCAGCTTGTCCTGGGAGTTCCGTTTTATACCAGGCTGTGGAAGCTGACACCGGATGAAACCGCGGAGAACGGCAGTTATACGGTTACCAGCGAGGCGCTGGGCATGAGTGAAGCAGAGTCGCGCGTGGCGGCAAACGGGGCCGTCTATGAGTGGCTGGAGGATTGCGGTCAGTACTATGCGGAGTATGAGTATGACGGCAGCACCTACAAAGTATGGCTGGAGGATCAGAATTCGATCGCGGAAAAGCTCGGCGTCATGCAGTCCTACGGTCTGGCCGGTGCTTCATTCTGGAAGCTGGGTTACGAAAAAAATACGGTCTGGGATACGATCGTGGAATACATGGAATGATACAAGTGCTAAACGGGCATGGAAAGAAAGACTCTCTCATATCATATAGAGATATCACTTCTATAGACAGGGGAGAGTTTTTTTGCGTAAAAAAACAGAACTGGTGATGGCGGCGGTGCTGATTTTGGCGGCGATTTTTGCAGCGCCGAAATCTGCCGCGTATGTTATGAACATGAAGGCGGAGACTGCGGTTCCAGTGATTGTGCTCGATGCGGGGCACGGAGCGGATGATCCGGGCAAGGTCGGCGTTTCCGGCACGGAGGAAAAAGATCTGAATCTGGAAATCGCGCTGCAATTGCGGGATTATCTTACGGAGCAGGGCATGGAAGTCGTCATGACCCGTGAGGAAGATGTCAGCCTGGCGGAGGCGGGGCATCCAGCACCAAAGTTTCCGATCTGAAAAAGCGGGTGGAAATTATAGACGGAGCGGATGCGGCGCTGGCGGTCAGTATTCATCAGAATAGTTATACGGACAGCGCAGTCAGCGGAGCGCAGGTGTTTTACTATGGCGATTCCGCGGAGGGGAAGCTGCTGGCAGAAGCGCTGCAGCAGAGTCTGATCGACACCCTGGATCCCTCTAACACCCGTGCCGCCAAGGCAAACGAGAGTTATTACATCCTGAAAAAGACTTCGATTCCGACGGTGATCGTGGAGTGCGGCTTCCTGTCGAATCCGGAGGAGGAAGCTTTGCTGTCGGATGAGACGTACCAGAAGAAGATCGTCGAGGCGGTTTATCAGGGGATTATGGTATATCTGGGGGAAAGTACGGAGGAAAGTGAGAATGAGGATGGATTGGAGTAAGAAATAAGGAGCATAAGAAAAGCTCTGACAATCTGCAATGGACAGACCTCAGAGCTCCAGAAAATATTTTTCATATGCGTTGATGATGGTGGTATCCTGGTAGGCATTTTCCCGTTTCAGCTTATAATCATACTGTACATGGACATGTCCGTGCAGCATATAGGAGGGATGGTACTTGTCCAGCAGAGGGAAAAAAGACTCGTAGCCGCGGTGGGGGAGATCCTCCGCATCGCCGATGCCCCGTAGAGGCGCATGAGTGACCAGTACATCGAAGCCGCCGTGCTTCCGGATCTGGCGTGATACCTTACGGATTCGTTTTTGCATCTGTTTTTCCGAGTACATATATTTGCCGTCGTTATAGGGGATGCAGCCGCCCAGTCCCAGAAACCGAATGCCGTTGTACTCGAAGACCTGATCATCGATACAGATGCAGCCTTCCGGCGGGATCCGGTCGTAAGAATTGTCATGGTTTCCATGTACATACAGGACGGGAACGTTGGCAAAGGTGACCAGAAAGGACAGGTAACGTGGATCCAGATCGCCGCAGGAGACGATCAGATCCACGTCGGTCAGTTTATTCTCATTGTAGTGGTTCCAGAGCGCGGAGGATTCGGCGTCGGCGATGGCCATAATTTTCATTCGGAGTCGTCCTCCTTGCGCACGCCCTCCTGCCGGACGACAATCTGTGTCTCAACCTCCGGCATCAGGTCTTTGGCGGCCGGGATAAACCCGATGACGTTGTCGGCCAGCCAGTCCATGGCGATGATATCGGAGAGGGACATATGGCTGTCCGGATCCGACTGGATGATTCCCTCCTGCGAGTGGAGCACACCGCTGAAAGGCTTGAAATCATAGCGCATGATGGCGCGCTTCAGCG
The DNA here is from genome assembly GCA_021203005.1 of Clostridiales bacterium. Taxonomy (GTDB): domain Bacteria; phylum Bacillota; class Clostridia; order Lachnospirales; family Lachnospiraceae; genus Eubacterium_I. The sequence goes on from JAJQCB010000190.1 coordinate 11,690, forward strand.
TCTCCAGCAGGTTCCGCGTTTCCGCCGGAATGGCAGGAGACCACTCCACGTCCACCACACCGGAGGACATGCCCCAGAAGTAGCTGATCACCTTTTTCCCTTCTGTCTTGCCGTCGGTGTTCCAGGTGCCGTGGATGATGTTGCGGATAATGCGTTCGTAATATTTTCCCCAGTCCAGGACGGGAAAGGCAAGGTTTACCGGCGTCTCACCGTTGACGCGGTAGAGGCCGAACCGCCGCGTGGCGTGCTGCGGGACAATCATATCCAGGTGGGAGATATAGGTAGCTCCCATGTTGTACAGTTTTTCTGTCAGATCGACGCCCTGATTCTCTTTCAGCGTGGACCATTCCAGATAAATTTTTGCCTTGGGGTTCACCATTTTTACCCCGATGGCGAAAGCGTTGATGTTGGCGGGCATGCTCGTGATGGGATAGTCGGCAATGTAGCCGATCTTATTCGTGTCAGTCATGATACCGGCCAGAACACCGTTTAAAAGCTTCGCTTCAAACATCCGCGCATAGTAGGTGCGGATATACATGTGACTTGTGTTCAGAGAACAGTTTAAAATCTTTATTTCCGGATGATCGACCGCTGCCTTGATGCTGGCGGAGAGAAAGATCGGACTGGTGGTAAAGATGATGGTGTTGCCGTCGGCGATGGCTTTTTCTATCGCAGTCTGGGCGTCGGCGGCGGTGGCATTGTTCTCATAGGCGGTTGTCTGGATCTGTCCGTGGAAAGCGTCATTCACATGCATCCGTCCGAGCTCATGGGCATATGTCCAGCTGGAGGTTTCTGTGGATTTTGTGTGGATGAAAGCAATTTTTATCGTTTTGGATGATGAACCTGTGGAGCCTGTCAGAATCTGGGAAATCAGATTCTTTTTGGCATCCGGCGTTGGATCCAGTTTCAGATCGGTTTTCTGCGCTGGCTCTTCATCGTCCTGGTTCAGCTCAATTTCCTCCCAGACTTTTTTCAGATTCTTCTTATAGTCGGCGGAGGACATATTTTTCATGGAGTCATAGCCGAAGACATACATATAGGAAAGCAGTGCGTCGCCGGTTGTGCAGGACAGCTTATTACCGCCCAGCTCCTCGAAAGCTTTGGCAAAATTGTTGTAGCAGGAGCGGAAGTCAATCCGGTCGTCCATGGACCAGCGCTCGCGGCCTCTGTGCCCGGTCAGGCGGCAGAGCTTCCGGAAGCTGCCCTCTTTGGTAAACTCCACATAGTTGATATTGGTTTCATTGTAAAAATCCAGAAATTCGTAGTAAATCCGGATTTCTCTGGTATCTTCCCAGGCGGGAATAATCCGGGTCGCATAGGCGGGAATGGTAGGGGCGTCAAAGTATTTCAGCACGCTGACGCGCTTGTTTCCCTCCAGGACATAATACCGGTTCAGGTACTCATAGGCGATAATGGGATCGCGGATTCCCTCGCGCAGGTGGGCATCACAGAGATTTTTCCACTTCATGGCAAACTCACTGTTGTCGTCCAGAAGCGGCATAAAATTGGGAGCAAAAGAAGCCATGCGCCCCCTTGTCTTCGTGCCCACGATCAGTTCCGACGGTATATCAATCAGTCCGAGGGGAACCTCTCCTCGGATCTCGACATTTTCCAGAATGGCGTCCAGGGCGGGCAGCGTCTCAGACTGCTCCGGCGAGGAACCTGACGGAATTTCTTTTTTTCCCATTTTTAAGGCGGATAAATAGTGCTCCTGCGGCGTAGTGTGCGGCATAATACTCCTTCCGTTTACTCAGACAGACTGTCTTTTCATATGGATTCCGTTTTCACTGTTATGAAAAGTGGTAAATCGTTTTTGATTTGAAAGGCGCGTCCGGCGTCAGTACGACGGAGGGAAATTCCGGGTGGCTGGTGGCGTTCGGGAAATGCTGCGTCTCCAGACACACGCTTCCGTAGGCCGGATAGCTCCGTCCGTTCTTCCCGTGGGAAGACGGCGATTTGGCAGGCACATAGAGCTGCAGGCCGGGCTGGTCCGTAAAGCAGGTCATGCGGATGCCGGAATTCCTGGAAAAGAGTACGGCTGCCTCCGTGAGGCCGGTTCCGGACAGGACGAAGTTGTGGTCATATGTTTTGCTATATTTAAACTGGTAATAATCGGCGCGAATGTCCTGCCCGATAGGCTTCGCCGTGGTAAAATCCATCGGAGTCCCGGCTACAGGCAGGATGCGTCCGGTGGTCAGATCATTCTCATCCGATTCGGTAAATTGCTCCGCGTTGATCATGAGAATATGGTTTAAAGCGGTTTCGGCATCTTCTCCGTCCAGGTTAAAGTAAGCGTGGTTCGTCGTGTTAAAGACCGTATCCTGGTCGGTCTCCGCTTCATATAAAATGCTCAGTTCGTTATCTTCACTCCAGCTGTAGGTAACATGCATCGTCAGCGTTCCGGGGTAGCCCTCCTCTCCGTCCGGAGAAACGCGGGTAAAACGGACTTTGTTATCGTCTATCCGGGAATCCCAGTTATAGTGGTGAAAGCCCCGCAGACCGCCGTGGAGATGGTTCGGGCCGTTGTTGACGGCGAGTGTGTAGGTCCTGCCGTTTAAGCGAAACTCACCCTTTTCGATGCGGTTTGCGTGGCGGCCGACGACCGCGCCGAAGCTGGCGGTGTCTTTCTCGTATTCTGCCAGTGTATCGTATCCCAGGCAGACATCGCGGAGGCTGCCCTCCTTATCCGGCACGCAGATGCTTACAATCCGACAGCCGTAGCTGGTGATGGTCACATAGGCTCCCTCTGAATTTTTCAGGCAGTATAAATAGGCGGTATCGCCATCGGAGGTCACTCCGAAGGGCTGTTTTGTTATGTTCATGTCCTGTTCTCCTTTTTGGGATGGATAAATGTAATTTAGAGTTAAGTATACTGTATCTTTTTCCGGCTGACAAGTAAAAAATCCGTTACTTTTTCTTTGCGTTTTTCTTTGTGCGTTTCGCTCGGAACAAAAATCTGTTCATGCTGTGTGAAATATGCTATAATCCCTACTATGATGATAACAAAAACAGAAAAAATTAACAGACAACAGCCGGAGCCGGAAAAAATAGAGGCTGCGGCGAAAATAATTAGAGAAGGCGGACTGGTGGCTTTTCCCACGGAGACGGTGTACGGTCTCGGCGCGAATGCCCTGCTGCCGGAAGGCGCGAAGCGCATTTACGCGGCGAAGGGACGTCCGTCGGATAACCCGCTAATCGTTCATATTGCTGATTTTAAAGCACTGGACCGCATTGCCCGTGAGATTCCGCCCCAGGCGAAGCGGCTGGCGGATGCTTTCTGGCCGGGTCCCCTGACTATGATTTTTCAGAAAAGTGAGGCAGTTCCCATGGAGACGACGGGGGGACTGGATACCGTGGCAGTCCGTATGCCCGGTCATCCGGTGGCGCTGGCTCTGATCCGGGCGGGCGGCGGCTATATTGCCGCGCCCAGCGCGAACACATCCGGCCGGCCAAGCCCGACCACGGCGCAGCATGTCGATACGGATCTGAATGGGAAAATACCCATGATTCTGGACGGCGGCGCGGTGGAGATCGGAATTGAGTCCACCATTGTAGATCTGAGCGGCATTTCCAGAAAGAATGACGGAACCTGGGTCAGCGAAGAAATGCCGATGATCCTGCGGCCTGGATATATTACGAGGGAGATGATCGCGGATGTCATCGGCAGCGTCTGTGACGACCCCGGGTTTGCCGGGACGGACGCGAATGTGCGGCCGAAAGCGCCGGGAATGAAGTATCGGCACTATGCGCCGAAAGCGGAGCTGACGATTGTCAGCGGAGAGGCGCTGCGCGTGGCAGAGTATATCAATGCCAGGGCGGCGGAAGCCGGAGCGAAAGGGGAAAAGACCGGTGTGATCTGTACGGAGCAGACGGTGGATCAGTATCACGCGGATGCGGTCAAGTGCATCGGCGACCGCGCGGACGAGGAAAGCATTACCCGTCATCTCTATGCGTTTTTGCGTGACTTTGATGATCTGGGCGTGGACCGGATTTATTCCGAGAGTTTTTCGGAGCTGCGGCTTGGCAGGGCCATTATGAACCGCCTGATGAAGGCGGCGGGGCAGCGTATTGTAAAAGTTTAGCGTGCGGGTGATCTGGCCGCGAAGATACCATTTAAAAAGAATAATTCCCGGATATCTGCGCGTTGCCGTGCCGGGAATATGAGAGGATTTTCAGCAGGGATGGAGAGAAAACTGGTTCGGACCTACGGTAATATGATAAAAAAATATGCGCCGGAGCATCCTCTGGCAGCCCGGCGCATGATCAATGCCGGGTTGACGCTGGAGAAATTCCGTACGAGATATCTGGCGGACAAAAAGATTCCATATGCCTGGCGTTATCTGAACACGTTTGCGGTTGGGGAGGTGCTGGCGGCGCTACGGCATCCGGAGCGGTCTGTGTGGGCAAATATTTTTTCGCCGGTGGAGATTTTACAGTGTTTCGATGTGCATTCGCTTTCGGTTGAGTGTCTGTCATCGTTTCTGTCTGGATTTACGATAGAAGATTATTTTCTGGACTTTGCGGAAAACGAGGGTATTGCTCCGACGCTTTGTTCCTATCACAAGAACTTTATCGGCGCGGTGGACAGCGGCGTGATCCCGCAGCCGGCTTTTGCCGTGACGACATCGACCATCTGCGACGGGAATGTCAACACGTTCCGTTACCTGGCGGACAGGTATCAGATTCCGGATTTTCTGTTGGATATTCCGGATCGGTACTCTCCGGAGGCGGAGGCTTATGTAGCAGAACAGCTGCGCGAGCTGATCGGCCGTCTGGAGGAGACGTTTGGGAAAAAGATGGAGTATGACCGGCTCGCAGCGGTGCTGGAATGGGAAAATGAATCGAAAGAGAGCTACCGGCGGACGCTTTCCATGATGCGGACAAAGGCTTACACCAGCACGCTGACGCTGCAGATGTATCTGCTTTTTGCCAATCATCTGAATATCGGCATGCCGGAGATCCTGGAGTTTTATAAAACAATGGAGGCGGAGGTGGCCGCCGCGCCGGAGTTTCACGGCGTCAATGTTTTCTGGGTACACCTTCTGCCCTGGTATCAGGAGACGCTGCAGAGCTATTTTAACGGCAGCGATAAGTATCAGATCCAGGGGATCGAGATGAGCCTGGATTATACGGAGCCGTTGGACACCTCGCATCCGCTGGAGGCGCTGGCGAAAAAGATGATTAACAATATTTATACCGGCTCCTGCGAACGGAAAGCGAATCTGGTGCGGGACGTTGTGCAGGAAATCCAGCCGGACGGTGTGATTAACTTCTGCCACTGGGGCTGCAAGCAGTCCTCAGGCGGAGCGATGATCCTTAAGGAAAAGATGCAGGAGATTGGTATGCCGTTCCTGGTTCTCGATGGAGATGGGATGGACCGCCGCAACAGCCACGATGGGCAGATCCGGACCCGGTTCGAGGCGTTTTTAGAGATGATCGGACATAACAGGAGAGAAAAATGATTGCATACATGTGCAAGTACGCGCCCATCGAGATTCTGGAGGCGTTTGATACGCCGGTTGTCATGATGGAGCCGCATGTCACCAATTTTACACAGGCGGATACACTGATGCACCCGAATATGTGCTCTTTTGTGAAAGCGGTGCTGGAAGAATTTGTAAGTGCCGGATACGAGGGAATGCTTTTTACCACCTGCTGTGACAGCTCCCGCAGGCTGTACGATGCGCTGAAGCGACTTTTTCCGGAGAAATTTTTCTTTTGTATTGATCTGCCGCGGAAAGTAAATGATTTTTCCATATCCATGTATGTGCAGCAGATGGAAGAACTGATTCGCGCCTATGCGGCTTTTTCCGGGAAGATGTTTGAACCGGAAAAGCTGGAGGAAATGTGCAGCCGGGAATTCGACATGCAGGCCCGGAAAAAGGAACTGGTCGAGGCTGGATTGCTTCCGAAGAAAGAGGCAGATATCCGGGTCTGTCTGGCCGGCGCCAGACCGGGATCGGAGATTAAGAAGCTGATCGAGGATCTCGGGGCAGAGATCGCTCTGGATCTGACTTGTACGGGAGTCATGCGGAAGTTTGCGGTTGATCGGGATGAGATCCTGCAAAGCTATGCGAAGAGCCTGCTGACGCAGATTCCCTGTATGCGGATGAGCCGGGTGGAGGAGCGCAGGCGGAAGCTGGAGGAAATGGCCGGTGAATTGGATGGCATTATCTATCACACGGTGAAATTCTGCGATATTTATTCCTATGAATATGCGGGGATGAAGGAGGGCGGTGTGCTGCCTATGGTGAAGCTGGAGGCCGACGCGACCAGCCAGTGTGCCGGGCAGATTCTGACCCGGGTGGAGGCGTTTCTGGAATCGCTGCGGGCGCGGAAAGCGCATGCCGTAAGGACAGGTTTGCAGGGAGATGAAGAAATGCCGTCGGGAGAACCATGCCGCGCCTGCTGCCCGGATGGATGTGCTGATTTTCCGGGACAGGGGCGCCTGTCCCGGGAGGAGGTTGCCCGGGATGCCGCCATACTGCAGGAGATCCGTCTGGGTGCAGACACTGGCAGGCGCGCGTATTCGGGTAAGTTTGACGGGAATGAGGATAGCGGACGTGTGTGTCCGGGTGAGTGTGACAAAAATGATCCCGGCGGGCGCGTGAATCCAGGCGGGTGTGAGAGGAATGAGAACGGCGGGAGTACATACACGGATGGGTGCGTCGGAAATGAAAAAAAGGAGAATACGCCAATGTATGTGATGGGCATTGACAGCGGGTCTACTTCCACGAACGCGGTCATTATCAATGAGAAAAAAGAGATCGTCTCCTGGGCTGTCGTCCGCACCGGAGCCAAGAGCGGCGAGAGCGCGGAAAAGATCCTGCAGGAGGTTCTGAAAAAAGCGGGGATGCCGCGGGAAGCGGTTTCTCTGATTGTTTCCACCGGCTATGGCCGGGTCAGTATTCCTTTTGCCGACCGCAACGTGACGGAGATCAGCTGTCACGGGAAAGGTGCTCATTTTTTAAATCCCGCGGTTCGCACGATCCTCGATATCGGGGGACAGGACAGCAAGGCGATCCGCTTAAATGAGCAGGGCGATGTGGTGGATTTTGTAATGAATGATAAATGTGCCGCGGGAACGGGCCGTTTTCTGGAGATGATGGCGCGGACACTGGAGATCGGTATTGATGAGCTTGGACCGGTGTCGCTGCAGTCAGAAGAAAATGTGGAGATCAGCAGCATGTGCTCCGTTTTCGCCGAGTCGGAGGTCATCTCTCTCATCGCGCAGAATAAGGAGACCGCGGATATCGCGCATGGCATCCACAGAGCGATTGCCGGAAAAGCTCTCTCCCTCTTGAAGCGTGTGGGACTGGAAAAGGAGTTTATGATGACCGGCGGCGTCGCCAAAAATCCGGGCGTGGTGAAAGTGTTGGAGGAGATGCTCGGCGCGCCGCTGTATATCTATGAACAGCCGGAGATTGTCGGCGCGCTCGGTGCAGCACTATACGGGCTCGAGAGCTGTACGGCACAGTGAGGATTCGGCGATTGATTTTATGCAAAGCAGAAGCGGTGTAACCGCGAAGGCGCTGAGCAGTTATAGTTATGCTGCGGCATGGATATTCTGTTCCGCAGGCAGTAATCACAGGTGTCATACGGGATAAAAGAAAGGTATTGCGAAATATGGACGACAGGAAAAAGAAAAGAACGCAAAATCTTCCGGGGAAAATGGTGAGCCTGCTGCCGTTGCTTTGTCTCGTGCTGGCTGCTCTTTGCGTCGCCCTGGTTTACGATATTTTTGCTGATCGAGTGACTGCTTCTGATTCGGAGACTGCCGCGGAGCCGGTGGAGCTGGAACTGGTCTACGCCTACCAGAATCCGCAGTGGAATTCCGCGATTGAGAATGTGATACAGGAGTTTGAGGAAACCCATACGGATATCGTAATCAATTATGAGGTCAATTACGAGGATAATGTGTACGAGGATATTCTTACCAGACGGATCGCGCGGGGGGAGCTGGGAGATATCGTTCAGATGAAGACGCCGGAGGCTTATGCGGAAGTGGGGCTTCTGGGAGAGATTCCGGATACTGTCGCCGCGGAGGTTTCCTCCGTCTATACATACGATGGGAAGATTTACGGCGTGGGAGCGGTGGAGTCTACCTGGGGCATCCTCTATAATAAAACGCTGTTTGAGGAGTATGGGCTGGAAGAACCGGAGACCTACACGGATTTCCTGGAACTCTGTCAGACTCTGAAGAATAACGGGATTACGCCCATCGGCATTGGCGGGTCAGATCTGTGGCATATGGAATTCTGGGTGAATCACTTTTTTCATACGGATCTGCTGACCGCGGATGCGGACTGGCTGAAAAAGTGCAGCGCGGGGGAGGTGTCCTGGACGGATGCGGAGGCGGTAACGATGATGAACCATCTCTATGATCTCTGTGCAAACGGTTACGTCAATGAATCCTGGCTGACCACGACAGACACCAGCCTTCCGTACAAGATGACAGAGGGGGAGATTGCTCTCATCTATACGGGACCGTGGACGGCAGCGGCTATTGAAAAGCTGGATGATGAGATAGAACTCGGATGGTTTTATGTGCCGGATGAATCCGGAACTGTCTATGCCACGGATAACCTGGACACCTATTGGTCGGTGACGGCGGAATGTGCGGAGGATGAGGAAAAATACGAGGCGGCTATGACATTTCTGACCTGGTTTTATTCGGATGAAGTATACGCCGCATTGTGCGAGGCGTCCGGTACGTTTCCGCTTACAGATCTGGTCCTGGACTATGAGGATGATTCTGTGCTGCAGGATGTGTGGGAGTCTTTCCAGGACGCTGATGAAAAAGTTTCTGTCTACATAGGAAATGAGGATACGCCGGAAGAGTTTGAAAAGAGCATGCTGGAGTTGGTGAGGCAGATTATGGATGGCGATTATTCCGTGGAGGCCGGGCTGCAGAAAATTCAGGACGCATGGGATGTGTCTGCGGCGGGAGGTGCGTCATGAAAAAGAAGCGCTACCGGACTACATTTTCCAAAATGGCGATGTTTTTTGTTGCTTTCGGGCTGATTCCGCTGCTGTTGCTGAGTCTGTTTTTCTTTTCCCGTTTCAGCAGGATGATCCGGGACAATATGACTGCATCTTACTCAGACATGACAGCATATGTGGCGGACAATGTGGATAATGTGCTCGCCAGTGCGGATGAAGCCATGGCGTATCTGTATGATTATCAGGATGCCGATGGGAATACGCTGGCGGATGCTCTGACAGATGAGGCATTGGGAGAGACGGACCGGGAACTTGCCGTCCGCGAGGCACTGTCTGATATCATGTCCAGAAGTGAGTATATTTCCTCTCTACGTCTGGTGGATGAGAGCGGGAGGATTTACAGTTTCTTTTACAGCCAGGACAGGACGCTTCGAAGCGACGCGGCCGAACGGACGACCATGGCGATTTATGGTGAAGACGATGATCTCACCGCGATGCAGCTGTTCGGCACCATTCCGGAGGAAGAGATCTGTGTAAGCTCGGATGATTATATTTTCAGCATGGCGCGCAATTACATGGATATTTCCAGTATTGAAACGACCTGCAGCAGAAGGATTGCCACACTGTATGCGGATATTGATGTGGATGAAATTGAGAAGCTGATAGAAAAATCCAGCCTGAATAACGGAAGATTTTACGTATACAGTCTGTCGACTTCTTCCTATATATACAGTGATGATACAGAGGATTATCTGAATGGAAGTCATCCGCTGGAATTCTGCAAAAACCTGTTTGACGGCAGCAGCGGATTTGAAAAGGTGGACGGACAGTGGGTGTTTTATCAGAAAATCAGCAGTGTGGACGCCTACGCTGTCCTGGTGATGGCCAACAGCGGTATCATGGGCGCATTTTATCAGGGGGCTTCCATCCTGGTGCTGATCATAACATTTGCCTGCGCGTTTCTGCTGGTGCTCTATATGATGTTTTCTATCCGTATGAGTGAACCGACGCGTAAATTAAAGGCGGCGATGGAGGAGGTAGAGCAGGGCAACCTGGATGTCCGGGTGAATCTGGACACGCGCGACGAGATGGAGTACGTGGCGGATGGGTTCAACAAGATGGCCGAGCGGCTGACGGACTACATCAATCAGGTATATGTAGCGCAGATCTGCCAGAAAGACGCGGAACTGAATGCGCTGAAAATGCAGATTCAGCCCCATTATCTGTATAATTCCCTGGATGTGATCCGTATGACGGCGCTGGATCAGGATGATCAGAAGACGGCGGAGCTTTTGGAAAGCCTGGCAAAGCAGCTGCGGTATGTGATGGGTTCACAGTCCGACCGGGTGTATCTGAAGGATGAGATTGAAGCAATCCGGGAGTATTTTGTGCTGATGAAGGTCCGGTATGAGGGCCGGATTTCCCTGGTGCTTTATCTGAGAGATGAGGACCGGATGCTGGTGATTCCGAAGCTGCTTTTGCAGCCGATGGTGGAGAACGCGGTCCGCCATGGACTGCGGGATAAGCCGGGGTTTGGAGCGGTGGCTATCCGTGTGGAGAGAAAAGCAGATCATCTGGAGATTGTGGTTATGGACGACGGCGTCGGCATGGAGGAGGATGTGCTGGTGCGCGTCAGGGATTTTCTGGAAAACCATCAGGTGGGGGCCATTGACTCGGATGACCCGATTAGTGTCGGAATGAAAAATGTGTATGACAGGATAAAATTAAACTGTGGGGAAGCGTACGGATATACGGTACAGAGCAAAAAGGGGATGGGGACAGTGATCACCTTTACTCTGCCGATATGGGAGGAGCTGGAAGCATGAGGAAACTGGTCATCGCGGATGATGAGAGAATTATCGTAAGAGGTTTAAAAAAACTGGTGGACTGGAACTCTCTCGGAGTTGAGATTGTCGGGGAAGCGTATGACGGGGAAGGGCTGATCCGCTGTGTGGAAGAGCTGCAGCCGGACCTCGTGGTGACGGACATTCAGATGCCGGGGATGACCGGTGTGGAGGTGCTGCGCTGGAACCGGGAGCGCGGAGGGAAAACGAAATTTATCTTTGTCAGTGCTCACCAGGAATTTTCTTATGCGCAGGAAGCGTTGAAAAGCGGAGCAGTAGATTATCTCCTGAAGCCGGTGGGACAGAAAGATCTGGAGGAGGCCGTCAGAAAAGCTCTGAACATGCTGGAGGCGCAGAATACCGTGGAGATTTTCCGCCAGGAAAAGGATGAGTTCCAGAAGCTGTTTGAAAAAATAAACGATGGAAGAAATTATGAGAACGAGGATCTTTACCGGATGTTCCGGGAGCAGAATATTGACCTGACGGACCGGTTTTATGTGGGCATCAGTGCCGGCATTCACCCGGAGACTGCAGCCAGAATGAATCAGGAATCGTTCGGACAGTTTAACCTGACCCGGTTTGCGGTTTTTAACCGGCTGACGGAGGCGTTCGGAGCAAATAAAATCGGCTTTGTGGTAAAAAAGGATGAGGATGCGCTCCATGTCATGGGAATTTTTCCGAATGCGGATCGGGATGTTTTTGTGGAAAAATATGTGGACCCGGTCCGGGCACAGGTGGAGGCGTCGTGCGGGGCTGAAATCTGTATGGGAATCGGCGTGGCAACGGATGAACCCTCGGGTATGATGCAGTCCTATAAAGAAGCGGTGTTTGCTTTCGGTCTGCACCACTTTGAGGAGAAACGGATTATTGAATCAGATAAAGTACACCGTGAGTATCGCGTTTCCTTTGAGGATTACAAGGAAGATCTGGAAAAGGCTTTCCGTGCGATCATTGCCAAGGATTCGCAGGTAATGGGTATGATTGACCGGGTGATGGATGACGTTGAGGCGATTCATTACGGGAACTGGGATGCGGTGATCATGCGGACAATGAATTTTGCGGGTGATCTGGGTTCAAAGCTGAATCAGTATCACCTGCTGGATGTTGATTTTTATCAGATGCAGGATGCACTCCAGGAAGAGGTGTATGCGCAGCACACCATGGCGTCCCTGAAACAATGTATTCATGATCACTATGCGGACCTGATTCAGAGAATCTATGCAAAAGGCCGGTCAGAAGATAAGGTTCTGATTGAGGATGTAAAGCGCTATATCCGTGAGAATTATGATAAGGATCTTTCCATTAAGGAGCTGGCGGATGTCGCCTGTGTCAGCCAGAATTATTTCAGCGCCATGTTTAAGAAAGAGACCGGGCAGAATTATAAGGCGTTTCTCACTTCCATCCGTATGGAGGAGGCATTGCGTCTGCTGAGGGAGACGGATTATAAGACCTATGAGATTGCGGAGCAGGTAGGGTATAATAATGTCCGGCGGTTCGTGGATGCGTTTAAGCAGATTTATTCCGTCAGTCCGATGGAGTATAAGAAGGGGTTGAGGGAGAAATAGCCGGGGTTATTTCTCCCATCGCCCGGAGGCTCCGCAGGGCAGGACGAGCCCGCTTTCGGTGACGGGGAGTCCGATTTCATCGGCGGCGACGGTGCCGCCGTATTTTTTTATCTCTGTGCCGAGCATGTAGGCCAGTACCGCGGGCTGCAATCCTGTGGTGTAGGAGTTGATGAGGAAGAACAGCGGGTCGTCGGATAACAGCTGTGTGCAGAGCTTTACCAGCGGGTAGATGCATTCCTCAATCTTCCAGATTTCGCCTTTGGGTCCGCGGCCGTAGGAGGGCGGATCCATGATGATGGCGTCGTAGTGATTGCCCCGGCGGATTTCCCGCTCGACGAATTTGACACAGTCGTCCACCAGCCAGCGGATCGGAGCGTCGGCGAGCCCGGAGGCTGCGGCGTTTTCTTTGGCCCACTGGACCATGCCTTTGGAGGCGTCCACATGAGTGACGGCTGCCCCGGCTGCCGCGGCAGCGAGGGTGGCGCCGCCGGTGTAGGCGAAGAGATTTAAGACTTTGATCGGACGCTCGGTCGAGCGTATCTTTTCGGAGAACCAGTCCCAGTTGGCAGCCTGCTCCGGGAACAGACCGGTATGCTTGAAGCTGAACGGTTTTAAGTGGAAGGTCAAGCCGAGCTTCTGATAGCGGATGCTCCACTGTTCGGGCAGGTCAAAAAACTCCCACTCTCCGCCGCCTTTTTTGCTGCGGTGGTAGTGAGCATTTTTCTTTTTCCACCCGATATGACTTTTCGGGGTGTCCCAGATCACCTGGGGGTCCGGGCGTACCAGAATGTATTTTCCCCAGCGCTCCAGTTTTTCTCCTTTGGAGCAATCGATGACTTCATAATCTTTCCAGTTTTCTGCAATCCACATGGCGAATGTTTCCCTTTTTTGATTTATGGCGATGGTTTCTAATGTTATTTATCGATTGTGACCAATGTTAAAAGATACCCGCTACATTATAAATGGAAGAGAAAGCATCGTCAATCTTAAACTCGTATACAAAATATCATCACCTTGTTTTGCGGTTATTTTAATAAAGAATGAAAAGAAGGAAGGTAAGGAAAGCAGCAGATTGGGATTGTACTGAAAAAAATACAATTTTTCTCCCGAAAAGCGGAATGTCAAGTAGTAAATGCGAAAAAACTCAAAAAAATTTTTAGAGCCCCC
>JAJQCB010000096.1 GCA_021203005.1 Clostridiales bacterium
ATGCGACGTAGTGTTTTCTCTACACAGTAATACATCACTGATTGCTGCGCATTGTGGGGAACAGCAATACATCGCGAATGGCTGCGGAATCCGTCAGCAGCATCACCAGCCGGTCAATCCCATATCCGATTCCGCCTGTCGGAGGCATACCGATCTCCAGCGCATTCAGAAAATCCTCGTCCGTATGATTCGCCTCTTCATTTCCCGCTGCGAACGCCGCGTCCTGCGCCGCGAAACGCTCCCTCTGGTCGATGGGGTCGTTGAGTTCGGAGTAAGCGTTGCACATCTCCCAGGTATTGATAAATAGTTCAAACCGCTCCACCTTCTCCGGATCGGAAGGTTTTTTCTTTGTCAACGGAGAAATATCCAGAGGATGATCCATTATAAAGGTCGGCTGAACCAGTTCCTTCTCGCAATATTCCTCAAAGAAAAGATTGATGATTTCTCCCTTGGTATGGCGCTCCTCATACTCAATGTCGTGCGCCTTCGCGAGCGTTCTCGCTTCCTCCAGCGTATCGACTTCATCAAAATCAACGCCCGCATATTTTTTAATTGCATCATTCATAGTCAGACGCTCGAACGGCTTACCCAGGTCAATCTCAATCCCGTTGTAGGTGATCTTGCTGCTGCCACAGACTGTCTCTGCCAGATAACGGAACATGCTTTCCGTCAGCTCCATCATGCCCTCATAATCGGTATAAGCCTGATAGAGCTCCATCAGCGTAAACTCCGGATTATGGCGGGTATCGACGCCCTCATTGCGAAACACGCGGCCAATCTCATAGACGCGCTCCAGACCGCCCACGATCAGGCGCTTTAAGTATAACTCCAGGGAAATCCGCAGCTTCACATCCTCATCCAGCGCATTGTAATGAGTGTCAAAAGGCCGTGCCGCGGCACCACCTGCATTGGAAACCAGCATGGGGGTTTCCACCTCCATAAACCCGCGTCCATCGAGAAAACGACGAATCTCCTTGATAATCTGAGAACGCTTAATGAACGTCTCCTTCGACTCAGGGTTCATAATCAGGTCAACATACCGCTGGCGATAGCGCAAATCAGTATTCGTCAGACCGTGAAACTTCTCGGGCAATACCTGAAGGCTCTTGCTCAGGAGAACCAGCTCTGACGCATGAATCGAAATCTCACCGGTCTTAGTGGTAAACACTTCACCCTTGACGCCGACGATATCTCCGATGTCGTATTTTTTAAAGTCCTTATATGGCTCCTCGCCGATGCAGTCCCGGGCCACGTAGGCCTGGATACTGCCCTGCAGATCCTGCACGTTACAGAAAGACGCTTTGCCCATCACGCGCTTGAACATCATACGTCCGGCCACGGATACCTCTTTGCCCTCCAGGTCAGCATAGTTCTCTTTGATCTCCATACTGTGATGCGTCACATCATATTTTGTAATCTGAAACGGGTCTCTGCCCGCTTCCTGCAGATTCTTCAGTTTTTCACGACGATTCTTTAAAATCTGGTTCAGATCCTGCTCCGGTGCATTTCCCTTCTTCTGTTCACCCATCTTCATTTCCCTCCGCTCATTTATATCCCGGCACTATATCAATTCGACCTCTGAATCTCAAGAACCTTGTATGTCAGCGCACCGGCCTGTGTCTCAACGGTAACGGTATCGCCAACCTTAGCGCCGAGCAGCGCCTGACCTACCGGCGACTCGTTGGAAATTTTTCCTTTTAAGCTGTTTGCCTCCGTGGAGCCCACGATTTTATATTCCAGCTCCTCATCGAACTCGCAATCCAGAATACGAACCTGGCAGCCGACGCTGATCGTCTCAAGATCAACCTCTTCCTTCACGACAACCTCTGCGTTCTTGAGGATTTTCTCAATCTCCTCAATCCGTGTCTCAATATCGCGCTGCTCGTCTTTCGCCGCGTCATACTCCGCGTTCTCGGACAAATCACCCTGCTCTCTGGCTTCTTTAATCTTCTGGGCGACTTCCTTTCTCCGGATTACTTTCAGATCCTGCAACTCTGTCTCCAGCTTCTGTAACCCCTGGTAAGTTAAAAGATTTTTTTTGTTCATGAGTCCGACTCCTCCTGTTAAAAATAAAGTAGCACCGCAATCAACAATGTGTGCAGGCTAAATTCCCCAAAATATCTGTCATATCCCCTGCGTATAGTACAAAAAAGAATATCGCCTTGCCCGTGCGATACTCTCACTCGCGATACTTATGAACGCTTTGCCCTGACAGCCAACATATTATACCCAATCGGCACTTTGATGTCAAGAAAATCCCCGTCCATTTCGGAAGCATTTTCCGGCAACGATTCTGCGGCTTCGGCATGCCATTCTCTCTTTTGAAACGGCAGGTAGATAATCTCGTCGTTCATCCTGAAAATTAGTTTTTCCGCGAAACTTTCAGCCCCCGGTCCGGAGCGCTCAAAATCCAGAATCATATTGCCATACAATGTTATATCAAACGCCTTCGGCAGCACACGGACCAGAAGTCCATACTCGCGCTCCATATATTCTTTCCAATCAGCAAAATAATCCGGGCGGTCCGTGCAGATTTCCAGAAAATTCAGACCGCGCTCCAGCTGGGGCAGCACCCGATCCACATCATCCGCCTCCCCAAATACCTGATCCGGCTGATCTGTGTCGATCAGAATCGGCCGGAAGTTCTGGTAATCCATTCCCTTTTGTTTCAGGACTTCCTCAATCGCACCTCTGCTGTACTGCAGATAAGGGTTCGTCCAGGGTGATTTCTCTTCTATCGCCCGGGCTTCCGGGCAGTCGCAAAATGAAAGAGCGCGAATCCGTGTCCGGCAAAAAGACACCATCCGAAAGAAACACTTTCGGAATAATGAAACTACAGTCTTCCGATTTTTCCTGAAACGAAACCGCATCCCGGGTCTTCTTTCCCTTATATTTTTCACAGGCAATCTGAATGAAAGGAAGTCAACTATCTCACAGCCGCACTCCCTCACCGCCTGCTACTCTAAGATATGCACATTCCTGTTTTCTCAGTACAACAAACCATTGCCGCTGAACAGGACGGATAAGTACAGGGGTATAAGCCGCTGCACATTCTCACAATTTTTTTATATAACTACTGCCAGATTTTTTCCTCCGGCAGAACACTCAATACTCCTCCGCGAACTCCTCAAACATTCGCTCCAGATCCTCGTAGGTTTTTACCTCATTGACCTTGCCCCGCAATCGGGAAGAATTTTTATAACCGGCCGTATACCAGGCCGCGTGCTTCCGCATCTCCCGCATGCCGATATACTCTCCTTTTACCTCAATCTGAAGCCGCGCATGCCGGAGGAGCATATCCGCCACTTCCCGGGCGGCCGGCCGGGGCAGATCTTCTCCCGTCTTCAGTTTATACAGAATATCCCGGAAAATCCATGGGTTTCCCTGGGTGCCTCTGCCAATCATAAAACCGTCACACCCGGTCTCCTCTTTCATGCGGAGCACATCCTCCGCCGAATGCAGGTCGCCGTTTCCGATAACCGGGATCCGCACCGCCTCCTTCACCTGACGGATGATATTCCAGTCCGCCGCGCCGGAATAATACTGCTGCCTCGTTCTGCCATGAACCGCCACCGCGGCCACGCCGCAATCCTCTGCAATCTTTGCGATTTCCACTGCGTTCACATGATCCTCATCAAAGCCTTTGCGGATTTTTACCGTCACCGGTTTTTTTACCGATTTGACAAGCTTCCTTAAAATTTCTTCCGCCAGCCGGGGATTTTTCATCAATGCCGATCCCTCGCCGTTGTTCACCACTTTCGGCACCGGACACCCCATATTGAAATCGAGAACGGCAAACGGGCGCTCCTCAATCCTGGCCGCCATTTCCGCCAGGATATCCGGATCTGAGCCAAACAGCTGAAGGGAAACCGGCTGCTCCTCCGGATGAATTTCCAGAAGCTTTTCGGTATTTTTATTTCCATAATAAATCGCCTTTGCGCTGACCATTTCCATGCACAAAAGCCCTGTTCCCTGCTCCCGGCAAAGCAGACGAAATGGCAGGTCT
Organism: Clostridiales bacterium; assembly: GCA_021203005.1. Taxonomy (GTDB): domain Bacteria; phylum Bacillota; class Clostridia; order Lachnospirales; family Lachnospiraceae; genus Eubacterium_I. Next base: position 4,007 of record JAJQCB010000096.1, read on the forward strand.
GTCACTCCTGCCATTGGCGCTAAGATTAAACTGTTATCCAGAACTACGTTCCCTATCTGTAACTGCTGCATTCGTCTCTCTACGGGTTCTTTTCCGGTTCATGCGCACAGCGGCAAAACCATCCCCCGTCTCCAATCATTGTTCAAAGTCCCGCACTATAAACTATTTTTTCTGCTTCTCAAAAATCAGGCGCATACCGTAAAGTGTCAGCTGCGGATCGTAAATGTCGATCACATCTGTCTCTTTCTCGATGATACGACCCAGGCCGCCGGTGGCAACCACTTTTACGTCCTCCCGGCCGAACTCTTTTTTCATCTGACGGATAATGTATTCAGTCTGTCCGACCTGTCCGTAAACCAGCCCCGCCTGCATGCACGCGATGGTATCCTGCGCCAGGATGCTCTTCGGTTTTTTGATCTCAAATTCCGGAAGTTTTGCAGCCATGCTCCACATCGACTGCGCCGAAGTGCGGATACCCGGAGCAATCACGCAGGCTGTAAACGTGCCGTCCTCGTCCACCAGATCAAACGTTGTAGCTGTCCCGTAGTCCACCACAATGCTCGGTCCTCCGTAAAGCTCATAGACAGCGGCTGCGTCCACAATCCGGTCCGCTCCCACCTGCCGCGGATTCCGGCCGGCCACGCGGATTCCCGTCTTGATTCCGGCCTCGATGATAATAGGCCTGGTATGAAAATACTTTAAAATCGCATTGGTCAGGGAATGCATCACATTCGGCACAACGGAGGCCACAATCGCGTCTGTGATATCCGACACCTTCACCTCATTGTGAAACAGCAGCTCACATATGACCATACCGTATTCGTCCGAGGTCCTCGTCTGAATCGTCGTCATGCGGAACGTCGTTTTTAACTTTTTTCCGTCAAACACTCCCAACGTAATATTTGTGTTTCCAATATCAACGGTCAACAGCATCAGAAATTATCCTCCCGGTTACCTGAAAATTTATAATACATCTCAAGAGATTCCAGCAGATCCGCTTTTGTATTCTGAATCTGCCTGATTTTTAAGACACTCCCAATCTCATCATACAGCAGATCCCCCTCATCCGATGAAGTTTCCAGCTGAAGGCTGCCCTCCTCATCAAACTTCATCACCAGAACGCCGCCCACATCCTCCGTGTAGAGGACGCAGAGGATTTTCAGTTCATCCCGTACCTGTCCCGGCAGCCCTTCAAACTCCGGATTCAGATAAAACTGTTTCGTGTAAGCGCTGGAAGCGCAAAGCACGGTTTCTTCATTCCTGTTCATTTCTTTCAGTCCCCTTAATGATTACAAATCATACGTAGCCATAGACCCCGCGCACGGATACTTCCCCCGCGGAAACAGGCCGCAGGCCCTCCTCCGTTTCAACCAGCAATTCCCCGTCCGCGTTAATCCCGCGCGCCACGCCGGTAAACTCTTTTTTTAAATCCAGCACACGCACCTGCCTGCCGCAGTTCACCAGATGTGTCTGATATGTATCCAGAAGTGCGCTCAGATCCTCGGTCTGTAAAAACACATCATAGTACCGCTCAAACCGCTGCATACTCTCCGCCACAAGCTGTGCCCGGCAGATCTGTTTTCCGGTCTGCAGAAACACAGAGGTCGCCATATGCTCCACTTCCGCCGGGAAGTCGCGGTTGTGCACATTGATACCTACGCCGATGACAATATAATTGATGTAATCCACCTGTGCACTCATCTCTGTCAGAATGCCGCAGACTTTTTTCCCGGAACAGATAATATCGTTCGGCCACTTAATCTGCACATCCGGTACACCCAATGCATCCAGCGCATCCCGGACTGCAATTCCCATAACCAGCGTCAGCATGGATGCGTGGCCGGGTGCGATATCCGGCTTCAGCAGAAGAGACATAAAAATCCCGTCGCCTTTCGGGGATTCCCAGGCACGGCCCCGCCGGCCGCGCCCCGCCGTCTGCTGCTCTCCGATGACCAGAAGCCCCTGTCCGGCTCCGGCCTCCGCCTGACGTTTTACCTCATTGTTCGTGGAGTCCACGGAGTCAAGCACAGAAAGCCGGCTGCCGGCCCACTCTGTATGAAGATACTCCCGCACACGCTCCGCCGTCAGAAGATCCGGCTCCGAGCACAGACGGTACCCTCTGTTTCGCACCGCCTCAATCCCGTAACCCATTTCCTCCAGCTGCCGGATTGCTTTCCATATGCTTGTCCGGCTCACGCCGAATTGTTTACAGATCTCCTGCCCCGACAGAAAGCCGTCGCTCTCCCGCAGGAGCTGCAGAATTTTTTCTTTCATCTCATTTTTCCCACAATCTCAGGATACAGGGAAAAAGTACTATTATGCCAGTGTCGCCAGCATAACCGCCTTGATCGTATGCATCCGGTTCTCCGCCTCGTCAAAAACAATCGACTGGGCACTCTCAAACACTTCATCGGTCACTTCCATCTCGTCCAGACCGTATTTTTCATGAATCTGCTCTCCGATCGTAGTCTTGAGATCATGGAAAGCCGGCAGACAATGCATGAACCGGCACTGTTCTCCCGCATTCTGCATCAATGCACTGTTCACCTGATACGGAGTCAGATCGCGAATCCGCTCCTCCCATACCTCATCCGGCTCACCCATGGAAACCCAGACATCCGTATAAATGACATCCGCTCCCTTTGTGCCGGCCATGGCATCCTCGGTCAGCTCGATGACCGCACCGGTCTCAGCTGCAATCGCACGGCAGGTGTCCACCAGCGCCGCATCGGGAAAATATTTTTTGTTGGTGCACGCCACAAAATGCATTCCGAGCTTTGCGGACAGCACCATCAGGGAATTCCCCATATTATAACGCGCATCGCCCATATATACCAGTTTGATTCCCTTCAGATGTCCGAAATACTCACGGATTGTCAGCGCATCCGCCAGCATCTGCGTGGGATGGAATTCGTTGGTCAGACCGTTCCAGACCGGCACGCCTGCATATTTTGTGATCTCCTCCACGATATCCTGGCCGAATCCGCGGTACTCGATACCGTCATAAATCCGCCCGAGCACCCGCGCTGTATCCGCAATGCTCTCTTTTTTCCCAATCTGGGAAGCGGAAGGATCCAGGAAAGTCGTATGCATGCCAAGGTCGAACGCCGCCACCTCAAAGGAACAGCGGGTCCGGGTACTTGTCTTCTCAAAAATCAACGCTACGTTCTTCCCGCGGAGGGTATCGTGCAGAATTCCCTGCTTTTTCTTTTCCTTCAGATCTGCGGCCAGATCAATCAGATATGTAATCTCCTCCGGAGAGAAGTCCAACAGTTTCAAAAAGTTTTTTCCTTTTAAATTCATGATAATCACACAATCCTTTCACTTTATCGGGCAGAAAACATCTATCGTCTCCCGCTCCCCGCACGGGATAGAGACCGTGCAGTTGCGTACACTTTACACATCTCTGCGTATATGACATCCCTGCATAAATAAGAAAAACGGGCTGCCCCGGAAAGCAGCCCCGTATCTTTCCCTGCTTATTTCGCATCCTTTACATCCGCAGCTACTTCCACCACAGACTTTGCCAGACCCGCAATCCCCTGAATCTCAGACGGGATGATGATCTTCGTCGCTTTGCCGTCAGCAGCCTTCGCAAAAGCTTCCAGACTCTTGATCTGCAGCACTGCGGCATCCGGCTCCGCCTCTTTCAGGAAACGAAGACCGTCTGCATTGGCCTGCTGAATCTTCAGAATAGCCTCCGCCTGGCCCTGAGCCTCCTGTACGGTGGCCTCACGCTTTGCCTCCGCCCGGAGGATCGCCGCCTGCTTCTCCGCCTCCGCATCGAGGATCGCGGACTCTTTTTTACCTTCCGCCACAAGGATGGTGGATTTTTTCTCACCCTCTGCACGGAGGATTGCTTCACGGCGCTCACGCTCCGCCTTCATCTGCTTCTCCATCGCATCCTGAATGGCCTGCGGCGGAATAATATTCTTCAGCTCGACACGGTTAACCTTGATGCCCCACGGGTCGGTCGCAATATCAAGGGACGCCCGCATCTTGGTGTTAATCGTCTCTCTGGAGGTCAGCGTCTCATCCAGTTCCAGGTCGCCGATGATATTACGCAGGGTGGTGGCCGTCAGATTCTCGATGGCCATGATCGGATTCTCCACGCCGTAAGCAAAAAGCTTCGGGTCTGTAATCTGGAAAAATACGACCGTATCGATCCGCATGGTAACATTATCCTTTGTAATCACCGGCTGCGGTGCAAAATCAACTACCTGCTCTTTCAGCAAAACCCGCTTGGCCACACGGTCGATAAACGGCATCTTAAAGTGAAGACCAACCTCCCAGGTACCCTGGTAAGCACCCAGGCGCTCCACGACAAAAGCATTCGCCTGCGGAACAATCTTCACACAGGATGCAATGATAATCACAATGATGACAATGACAATAATAACAGCAATAATCATAACTTCTCTCCTCTCTCAACAATCAGCTTCACTCCGCTGATCGCCTGTACAGTAACACGGGTATCCTTCGGAATGCAGTCCGTCTCCTCAACACTGCGGGCTGACCACTCCTGCCCGCGGATCAGAACTCTTCCCTGTGCATGGATATTATCAATCTCCTCCAGCACGATGGCCGTCTGACCGATCAGGCTCTGCGCATTCGTCCGTACCCGGTCATTGTTAAAATGCTTCTTTGCCCACGGCCGGATGATAAGCAGCAGCGCCACTGACACGGCGATTGCCGCCACAACCTGAACATAGACACCGGCATTTGTAAAGCTGAGCAGCAGAGCCGCCAGCGATCCGCCGGCAAACCAGATAGATGTCAGTCCCAGCGACACCAGTTCCGCCACAAGAAACACCACAAAAAGCACCAGCCAGAAAGTTTGTATGTCTGTCAGAAATCCCATTCTTTATCCTCCCCGTATGTCCGTCTGTGATGATTCCAGTTATTCTCACTATACTATATATTCTCCGTTTTTACAACAAAAAACCATTTTCCACCCATATTTTTCACAGATTTTTTCTTGGTCTTTCCTATGAAACAAAAACCGGCAGGCAATCGCTTTTTCATTCAGCCACCGCATGCCGGTTTTACATTAGTATAGAAAATATATCCGTGATACGGCTCATTGTTCCGCATCAATCTTAATAAAACACCTGGCTCCCAATCACGGTCCCGCTGCCGGAACCCGCATGGAAATACATCGCGCCTCCCGTGTTATCTTCACCGTTGATCGCAGCCTGTGCCGCCTGGTAACAGCTGGATGTGGCACTGCCGTTTCCCAGGACACGGGACAGTTTTCCGCTGGAAGAGGGTGAAAACTGACCGCTCTGGTAAATCACGCCCGAGACCGAATTCGGGAAAGACCCGCTCTTTACCCGGTTCATCACCACCGCACCTACCGCAAGCTGCCCCTCGTAGGACTCCCCACCGGCCTCACAATAGATGAGGGCAGCCAGAAGGGCAAGATCATCACTGGATGCGCTGACCGCTGTGCCCCCGGAAACAGAAGTCTGAGCTGTGGCATTCTCGTCCGACGCTGCCTGTTCTTCGGCTGCCTGCTCTGCCTCTGCCTGTTCTGCCGCTGCTTTTTCCGCCGCCTGCTGCTCGTAAATCTCCTCCATGCTTACAGCTTCGCCTACCGCCAGTTCCACTTCCACGTAATCAGCAGACACATATGCCACATCATCACCGTACTGAACCGGGATCCAACTGCTTTCCGTTTCCTCCGCATCATCGGATACGGTCAATGATTCCCCTTCCTCCATCACTTTATATATAGCAGATTCTGTGCTGGCATCTTCCCTCAGGCGGACGCCATCCGCCGTCACAGTCGCTTCTGTAGTACAGATTTCTGCCGCCTGTGCCTCCGCCTCCCCGGCAAACACACAGTATTCATTACACACATATCCTTCCACATCTCCGGATACGATTTTACTCCACTCTTCGCCCTGTTCCACGACCTCTGCAGCCGCACCTCTGGACATTTTACCGATGATCTCCGAGTCGGTATCCGGCTCTTTGCGAATATTCAGGCTGGTATCTTCTTCTACAACCACAAGCAATTTATCTGCCCACTCGGATGACTCCTCAGATGTCTGTTCCTCTGACGCTTTGTCTGCAGAAACATCCTCTCCGGATATCTCCTCCTCAGAAGCTTCCTCCTCAGAGACTTCCTCTTCAGAAACTTTTTCTTCGGAAACTTTTTCTTCCGGCTCATCACCGGAATCCTCCTGCGGGTTCTGGTTTGTTTCACTGTTTTCCGTCTCATTCTACTCCGACCCGGCATTTGCCGAATCAGTGACAGTTTCTGCGGCGCTGACAGAAACGGCTGATGAGGCGGATATAACTGCAACTGATGCTGCGATGAGTCCGCATTCAAAAACCAATTTTCTGAACTTCATGTAACCTCCTGATGGATTCGCTGTAACAGCAAATCAGTTTTTTACTTGTCTGTTTCAAATCTGCAAATGAATTTTTCATGTCTTTATGTTACGCATTTCATTCTAAATTATTACAGATTTGTTACAAGACTGTTCGCAAATTATAACAGTGATATCCTCGCATGTCAATACTTTTTTGCAAAAAATGGGTGCGCGGCACAAAAAACGCCTGGTTTTTATCAAAAAAATGGGACGAAACACGATATTTCGTCCCATTTCCCCACATTTCGCATGCCAGAAATTTTACAGGTATTTTAATATTTTTCGTTTTACAGGCGCCTTAATATTTTCCTCGTTTTACAGGCGCTTTAACAATTCTTCCCGCATGTCCTCATATCCCGGCTTGCCGAGCAGCGCAAACATATTCTTCTTGTAACTCTCCACGCCGGGCTGGTTAAACGGGTTCACCCCGAGAATGTACCCGCTTACGCCAACCGCAAACTCAAAGAAGTAAAACAACTGTCCCAGAGAATACTCATCCTGCGCCGGGATTTTCACCAGCAGATTCGGTACAGATCCGTCGGTGTGCGCCATGATCGTACCGTTCATCGCACAGTCATTTACAAAATTCATATCCTTGCCGGCCAGATAATTCAGACCGTCCAGATCCGTCTGCTCTTCCTGGATCACAGGAGCCTCCGCCGGCGACTCAATCGACAGCACCGTCTCATACATAATCCGCGCGCCATCCTGAATAAACTGACCCATGGAATGCAGATCAGTGGTCAGATCTACGGATGCAGGGAAAATACCTTTCTGGTCTTTTCCTTCGCTCTCGCCGTACAGCTGCTTCCACCACTCACTGATATAATGAATGCTCGGTTCATAGTTCGCCAGCACTTCCACTGTCTTGCCCTTGCGCAGCAGAATATTCCGGATTGCAGCATACTGCATCGCGTCATTCTCTTCGAAAGGCTGATTGAGGGCGAGCTCCCGTCCGGCCGCAGCCCCCTCCATCAGTTTGTCAATATCCGCACCGCTGACTGCAATGGGAAGAAGACCTACCGCTGTCAGCACGGAAAACCGTCCGCCAATATCATCCGGTACGACAAATGTCTCATATCCTTCTTCCGTGGCAAGCACTTTCAGTGCTCCTCTGGCCTTGTCTGTGGTAGCGTAAATACGCTTTGCCGCTTCCTCCTTACCGTACTTCTTCTCCAGCTTCTCCTTAAAGATCCGGAAAGCAATCGCCGGCTCCGTCGTAGTGCCGGACTTTGAAATCACATTTACGGAAAAATCGCGATCCCCGATTACATCGAGAATACCTTTCAGGTATGCGCCGCTGATATTGCTTCCCGCATAATAGATCTCCGGCGTCCCCCGCATCGAAGCGGGAATATTGTTGTAAAACCCGTGACGCAGGAACTCAATCGCCGCACGCGCTCCGAGATAGGAACCCCCGATGCCGATCACCACCAGCACTTCAGAATCACTCTGGATTTTCGCCGCCGCCTGTTTAATCCGGGCAAACTCATCCTTGTCATAGTCCGCCGGAAGATCAATCCATCCCAGAAAATCATTTCCCGCACCGGTTCTGGAAAGCAGGAGATCCTTCGCGTCCGCGGCAATCCTGCTCATGTTCTTCACTTCTTCCTCGCGGATGAAGGAAGCCGCCTTGCTGTAATCAAATGTAATCTTACCCATATGTTGCTCCTTTGTATATGTATTGTCGCATTCAGCCTACAGAAAATATTGTATCAAACACACACCTGTATTTCAAGGAAATATTTCCTGGATCACACTTCCGAAAACTTCCTCATTTTTCCTCGATGCCGTTACCGGTGTGTCTCCCGCCGGTTTTTGCGCCGTATACCTGTCCGCAGCCTCCCGCCGGGTCAGCCTGCCATCCTGGCTCAATGCCACTTTTGTCATTTCCCTCGTCTTCTCCGTGAGCAATCTGATCTGTTTCCTGCATCTTCTCACTGCGGCCAGCGTGATCATCATCAGTAAAAAGGTACACGCCAGCAGCCCCAGCATAAGCTCGTCCCTGTACAGATTGTACCATGATACCGCTAATTGCATTACCGTTTCCATTTCCATGCCTCCTTTCTGCCAATTAAGTGTAGCAGAATCCTTCCGCAAAAAAAGATGGACAGGCTCACTTTTCACCGCAAGTTGCGACAAAAAGTTACTATTCACAGCAAAAATTGTTATTCAAAAAAGATTGTTGACTTTTCTTTCACGGCGTATACTATAATTAAGTAAGAAAAAATGATTTTCACAAAATACGAGAGGACAAACACATGAAGAAGATCATTCTCACCGGCGGTGGCACTGCCGGCCATGTAACCCCCAATATAGCTCTCCTGCCAAGCCTGAAAGAGCTCGGCTATGAGATTTCCTACATCGGCTCCTACCACGGCATCGAAAAAGGGCTGATTGAAAAAGAAAATATTCCCTACTACGCGATCTCCTCAGGCAAACTGCGCAGATATTTTGATCCCAAAAATTTTTCAGATCCGCTTAAAGTAGTCAAAGGCTATGCGCAGGCGCGCAGACTGATGTTTAAGCTCAAACCGGACATCGTCTTTTCCAAGGGCGGCTTTGTCAGCGTACCCGTGGTGCTTGCGGCCAGACACGCCAGGATACCTGTGATCATCCATGAATCTGATATCACTCCCGGGCTGGCGAACAAACTGGCGATCCCTTCCGCCAGTAAAGTATGCTGCAATTTCCCCGAAACGTTGGAACATCTCCCGGAGGGAAAAGCGATCGTATCCGGCTCGCCGATCCGCCAGGAACTGCTGCACGGAGATAAGGAAAAAGCTTATACATATACCGGGTTTTCATCGGATCGTCCGGTCATCCTGATCATTGGAGGAAGCCAGGGTTCCCAGGTGATTAACGAAGCTGTCCGACGGCTGCTCCCCACTCTGCTTCAATCCTGGCAGATTATCCATCTCTGCGGCAAGGGAAACCTGGATCCGACTCTTCATCATACAACCGGCTATGTACAGTATGAGTATATCAACGAGGAGCTGGCTGACCTCTTCGCCATCTCTGACCTCGTCATTTCCCGTGCGGGAGCAAACGCGATCTGCGAGCTGCAGGCGCTCTGTAAGCCGAACATTCTGATTCCGCTGTCAAAAGCAGCCAGCCGCGGCGATCAGATTCTGAACGCCAACTCTTTTCGGAAACAGGGCTTCAGCTATGTTCTGGAGGAAGAGAATCTCTCTGAAGACACTCTGGCACAGGCTGTTTCCTCCGTATGGGAGAACAGAGAGACTTATATCAAAGCCATGAAAGAGAGTCAGAAAGCAAATGCGATTGACATCATCATCGGTCTGATTGAGGAGCTGCGGAAAAAGAAATAAAGTGTCGCTTTGCGGCACTTCGCGCGCGAGCGGTTGCCGTGCCGGATGTGGGAATGCCATCGCCATATATGCAGGCTGCTTTCCCCATATCCGGCACTGTGACTATTACTATCCCAATAGCAAAGGCAATAAAAAAGACAAACGTGCAATCTGCATGCACTCTCATAATGAACCCGTTAAATCCGCTCTTTCCTCATATCCAGTTCTTTACAAATTTCTGCGATCTCCTCCACGGAAAGCTCCGCATGATTCCAGCCCAGCTTTTCCTCGTTTCCATCCCCAATATAGCGCGGAATCAGATGCATATGGAAGTGAAATACCGTCTGGCCAGCCACCTCGCCATTGTTCTGCACGATATTAAAGCCATCACATTTTAAGATTTCCGTCATCTTTGCCGCCAGCTTCTTTGCCAGTACAAACACTTTGGACGCATACTCATCCGGAAGTTCATACACATTTGCCGCATGGCATTTCGGAAGTATCAGCGCATGCCCCCGGGTAGCCGGGCTTGCATCCAGAATCACAGTAAACATATCATCCTCATAAATTACATTTGTCGGGATATCCCCGTTGGCCAGCTTACAAAAAATACAATTGTCATCCTTCATGTCGGTAACCTCCTCGTTTACTCACTATAATTCAGATTGCAAAATACTCTGCAACATTAGTATAAAGAATAAAGAAGGAAAAATCAATGCCCGCCGGGTTTCTGAAAGATTCACTGATTTTTTCAGCAGAATATGATACGGAAACACAACAAATGATCAAACCATTCTCTGTTTCCGCGGGAACACGGCGGATGACCTTCTGCGGGATACCGCATATTCCTCTGTGGCAAAGACAATCCGGTCTCCCTCCCGAACCTCCACCGGCGTATTCATCGGAACAAGCTTCCGGTTAAGGTAAGTACCGTTGGTCGAATTATAATCCTCCAGAACCAGCTTATCCTCCTGCAGAGAGAATCCGGCATGCACACGGCTGACCGTCCGGGACTGCATGACCCCGTTCACCCTCCGGTCGTCAGTCCCGATGATAAACGGGAAATCTGCCATAAGCAGATCATGCTCCAGCCCATCCCCTTTATACACCAGCTCCCATGTTCTGACCATATCCTCCTCCGAGAAGAGCTCCGTCTTGCCCATACCGTCCAGCCCCTCCGCCGCATAGAGAATCGTCTGTTCCTCCTCCAGAATTTTTCCGTAATCAATTTTTTTCTTTTTGCTTCTCCATGCTTTTTTTCGCCGTCCCCTTTTTTGCACAGGCGTATCCACAAGAAATTCCAGATCTCCCTCCTCCTCGGAAGAACGATCGCCGTTTGCACTGCTTCCGGCACTTCTTTTTGCTTCATCTCCATATGACAGTTCCCGGAAATCTTTCTTTTGCTGATTCTGTTCTCCATCATCAATTTCCTCCTGACATAATAGCAGACATTCCACACAATCCGAAACCACAAATTCCGACTGCACACACCGCTCATACATATCATACCCCATCCGGACCGCCACCGGATCCGCATGATTCAGCTGTTGCAGGATTTCCTCAAACAATCCCTGCAATCCGGATAACTTCTGCTCCTTCAAACCCGGAATATAGCAAAACCGCAGTTTCCCCGAAAAACGATCATAGTAAATAAAAGATGTCAGAAAGCAGATATTGCCGTCATCTAAAAGATACTCCTCCATCGCTGATTTCATTTCTATCAGATTCCGGAGCAAGGTACACAACTGTGCCCTCCCCACCGCATCAAATGAATACTGCTTTTCCAGTGATTGCATACCGGTCACGTCATACCAGTATTCCACATTTCCATCTGTGATAATCACCTGAAATTGCAGCAGGCAGGGAATATCATTGTGCTGGATCATTTTCAATTCATACTGCTCAAACGGATAATCCGCTTCTTTTACAATCATATAACTTTTTTTTGCGGTTCTTAAAAATTCTGTTTTCATCAATCAATCCTCTTCTATTTTCCGCCAGATCCACTCTTCCTTCTGTCTTTCACACAGAACCACTGCGGCTGCAGCAAATCCCGAAAGCTGCGCTATTTCAAACTATCCAGGATTCCCCGAAGCACACTCTGATTCAGGAATAACGATCTGCTATCCAGCTGCCGTAGTGCATCTACATCAGCAGCCGCCTGTCGGATGCTTTCGTACCAATCCATAGACAAATGCAGTACAAACGCAATCAACAATACTATAATTGGGAAAAGGATGACTGCCTCAACTGTAAAAGACCCCCGGCACCAGACTCCGCCCGACCATCGATTCCATTCCTTCCTCAGTAATCCGGGCAACATTTTCAACTGCGGTAGCATAAATTTATCTCCCCTCGTCCAAAGTTCTCAAAGAAATCAAACACTGCCAAAAGTATCAAGAACCATCATTCCTGCAAACGCCGCCAATACAAAAGGCGCAAAAGCCAGGCTTTGCTTACGCGTACATTTTTTTGTCAGAAGCAAACATCCCCCGACCAGGCCGCAGAGTGCCGTTGCTCCAAACAGAAGCAGAAGAGTCGGCCACATCCCGGCATATGTTCCCAGTGCACAGAAAAGAATTCCATCGGCAAATCCCACGCTTCCCTTCATTGCCAGGGAACACAGGAGCACAAATACTCCCACACATACGCCGCTCAGGATTGCACCCCACGCCCGGTCAAAAACCACGCGGGAAAAAAGTATTCCCACCGCCCCGCAAACTCCCAGCAGAGACAACGGCATCTCTTTTTTCCTGTAATCAATCCAGGCAAAGGCCGCCAGAAATCCAAGTAATACGCACGCTTCCAATTGTTCCATCCACTGTTTCCTCCTGCAATCCTGATCCATTGTCTCAGTTACACTTAGAGCAGGCATGCCGGCCGCCCACCTGATCCGCGGACACTTTGTAAATCGTCCGCTTTAACCCACTGCAGCTCAGATCACTGTGGTACTGTGTCCCATAATCGGTAATATAAACCGTGGAACCGCCCTCATAGCAGCTGCAGGCGTAATAAATAGCTCCGCTTTTATTGCGAAGAGAGCTTACGGTTGATACCGGGACCGCACGGATCGAAAGCTTCAGATAACTGCATTCTGCGCTGCTGTGATATGCCGTCCCCTCCGGAGTGATATAGACATAGCCATCCTCCCCGTCCGTGTCACTCTCCGCAGCGCCGGTCCATTTCTTCATGCTCACACACTGCTCCACCGGAAGTGAGCTCAGCTTCCAGAAAGAGATGGGCAGCTGCACCCGGTAATCCACAGACAATGTGACATAATCACCGGACAGATCAGAGCCCAGCAGAGAAATACTGGCCAATCCATTTTTCAGCACAGATTCCTCATAGCCGTGCTCATTCATATAAGTGCGAAACAGCACCTCCCCTTCAGCCAGGGACAGGACTTCATAGTTATCCTCACTGTTCTGCCAGGAGACAGCCATCATCCGCGCAGCATACTGCAAACCGGCATTAACCTGCGTCTGTATCTTCAGCATCGGAAACAATCCCACCACGATTACAGCTGCGAACAGAAAAAGAGGAAGTACAAAAGCCGCTTCCACGGTAAAACTGGCTTTCCGGCAGACACATTGCAGTGCTTTTGCATATGCAGTGTTTAAGTTAACAGGAGGTACAGGTTCAGATCGTTTCCGCATATGATTTGAGAGAGATTTGGTTAAGATTTTGAAAGACCTGTTCTGTATTTTTTGTTGTAGCAAAAGCACTGTAATATGTCCGCCTCCTTCCTGTTTTTTATATCATGTGCAAATACGGCACATGATCGCATTTCGCCGCTCATTGATTCATAAAGCTGATATCGGATTCATCCTGAAACTGAAGCGTCCCCAGCGAATCTCCCCCAAGTGTGACATATCCCCAAAACAGCGGAGATGCCTCGTACACGTATGCACACTCCGCCCGGCAAACCATCTGATCCATCCGGACACCGGTATTTTTCTCAATCATATCCATCGCTCTTACCGCCAGTTTTTCATCTGAAGTCATCCACATCAGGATCTGCAGATAATTCTCATAAGAAAGGCCTTTTGTCTGCTGTTCTCCCTCAGTCGCATAGACAGTAGAGGACAGGCTGCCCAGGTCTGTATGCCACTGTTCTGCCGTCTTGACGAGAGATACCTTCCCGCCCTCCAGCAAAATTCTGACATCACTGATGGATTCCGCATAAGCCCACGCCGCCAGAAGCCCCTGCTGTACCAGAGGTTCCAGCTCCGGCTGCCCCACAGCCGAAACCAGTAACGTTGCGATAGCCGCCGCCTCCTGCTGTTTTTGGGAATTTGTCTCCAGATAAGCCAGATTTGCAGCCTCCCGCATCAGAAGCAGTCTTCTGACAACCGTTTTCAGATTCGCCTGGTCCTCAGCTTTCCCCGCTATCATATATTCCAGTTCATAATCCATCGCCTGATCAGCGGAATTCTCCGACGCATCAGAAAAATATTCTCCCAGATAAAGATAAAACAACAGCTTATCCATGGCTGATATATCCTCTGAGATAACCAGATTTCCGCTTTCCAGCGTTCGGTTTTCGATGCAGGTATCACGGTCAACCGACTTCTGGGAAATATCCGCATCCGGCATCACAATGACAAGAATACCGCTCTTACTCATTTTTTTCACCCACTCTAACGGGTTTTCCGTCAGTTTCACATCCGTGGCTGAAACACTTCCCCCGACATCAGCTGACTCAACAGTCGACGCTCCGCCACCTGCCGTATCGCCGGTTGCCGATTCACTGTCCGTCAGTTCGCCGGCAGAGCCCGTACCGCCCGTATTTTCTTCCGCCGCGCCGGATGCCGCCGCGGATTCCAGCGTCTCAAGGGTCTCTATCGCCTCACTTGCCAGATCCGTCGACGCCCCGGAGGTATCCTCCCCTGTGATCCATCCCATCATCGTCTGCAGCGCGGTTTCTGTCACCGTCAGTTTCATCATTTCCGCGGCCTGCTGTCGAAAAGCCGCTCCCCCTTCATCTGTTGCAAGCTGATAAGCACTCGTGGTAACCTCTGTCAGATGCACCTGCAGCACATAATAATTGTCCCCGGACTGCCCCAGCGAAGAAAGATTTCCCTCTATGGCCGACTGCTGCAGACTTTCCAGAGAGTCCAGCGACGGGAAATCCCCCTCGTCTGCCTGCCAGAACAACAGATGATACTCCTCCCAGAGACTTTGATCATAGGAAGCCAGGACGGTATCACGCGCCTGCATCGTGCTGATCTGGCTGTTGGACTTTAAACCGCTGACCCGGGCAGCCTCCAGGAAAGCGAAAACCGCCGAGAAAAACCCTGTCAGCAAGAGCGCCATAAAAACGGTAACGCTTCCTCTTCTTTTCATTACAGCGTGCCCGCCTGATTACTGATGTTGGAAAAAGTATTCTTCACCAACGTCGTCAACTGCTCCTTAAAAATCAGAATCAGCCCGATCAGGACAACCAATATCAGTATAATCTCCACCGTCCCTATTCCATCCTCTTCCATAAAAAATCGCTTTACTTCCCTCATTCTCTTCTCCTCCCGCTTTCTCTATCGTAGTATTGTCTCCTCTTTGTCTCTTGCTTCTGTTTTACCTTTTACTATCCATACATACCGACTTGTCCTACCACCCCATTACAGATTCCCCAGCGCGGGAAGCAGCAATACCGCCAGAATCAGCACCAGCATCACCAGCATGGGAAACAGTAACTTTGTTCCGGCTTCCTCCCCCAGCTTCCGCGCCCGGCTTCTTCGCATATCCAAGGCATCCTCCGACTCTTTCTGAAGAATACGCCGGATATCTCCTGTTCCTTTGGAAAGATTCTGTGTCAGTATGGAACTGAAACGCTTATATGGGGCAAGCCCAATCCGCCTGCCAAACCGCTCATAGGCCTCGCGCTCACCTCTTCCCTCCCGGATTTCCCGACAGGTGATCTGCATCTCTTCCAGATAAACGCCTGCATTTTCATCTTTCTTTCCACGCTTTCGCTGTCCCGGATATTCCCTGCCTGCAATCCTCTCCCAGGCTTTCCGGATCGTCATCCCGCTGTCCAGAAGCACAGCAATCTGATCCACCATCTGCGGATACTCAAACAAAAGCTGCTCTTTTCGCTTCCGCTGCCGTTCTTTCTCATCCTGCCGGTCTTTTTGCTCCAGGCAAAAAGCCGCGGCCGCACCGATCAGAAGGAAAAACAGCCACCTGTATTCCTGCTCTCCTGTCCATACAACATGATATCCCGCCACTGTGTCCGGAAGAGAGAACTGCGATTCTTCCCGACTGCTCTGCTCCGCTTCCTGCGCTTCCCGAAGAAGTTCATTCAGAATCCATTCCCGGCTTCCCTCCTCAGGCGGCAGAATCCGCAATCCGTATGTCTCAATCCTCACATAATCTCCGCAGGAAAATTCGACTGTCAGCTCCACCAGGGTTCCTTCTTCTCCACCATCTTCCGATGCCGCAGTCTCTTCGTTCTCTCCCTCTTCCGCCGCCGCAGTCTCCTCGTTCTCTCCCTCTTCCGCTGCTACAGTCTCCTCGTTCTCTCCCGCTTCCGCCGCTACAGTCTCCTCGCTCTCTCCCTCTTCCGTCGCCGCAGTCTCCCCGCTTTCCCCATCCGTCTCTTCGCTGTCCGTCATGCTCTTTGCCGTAACGGTTCCATCCGTCTGCAGAATTGTGCTGTCACTGCTTTCATAGGAAACCTGTACCATCCCTTCGCACAGTTCGGATACAAGGTTCAGATCCTGCCTCACTTCATTTGCGGAGCTGTTATCTCCGAGATAACCGTCCTCCCACTCCGTCACGGCCTGCTCCAGCAACTCCAGGGATTCCTCTCTGCTTCGCTGCACAGCGGCAATTTCCAGTTCCATCTCCAATTCCTCTTCGTCGGTCTGCTCCTGTCCGTCCGTGTTTCCCCCATCTTCCTCAGATCGCTGCAACCGAAAAGAGAATGTCTGGCTCCTGGCATCTCCGCCTTCCTCCCCGCGCTCCGCAATTCCAAGCATTTCTCCCATCTCCGCCTGATCCCGCATCCCGATTCCTGCAGCCAGCAAAACCGACACGCCAAGGATCAGGACAGATTTCTTATGGGATTTCAGCATATTTTTTCTACATCTCTTGTTCGTCTTTAATCTTTTTTTCTTCATTCGATTGTGTCTCTCACACCGGTATATCTGTAATTCGCTCCGACCAGTACATACAGCACAGATACCCTCCAAGACAAATACTCATTACCAGAATTCCCAGAGCATTATGGTAGAGCGTGCTGACATAAGACGGTGAACTGACTGTCACAAATAACAGGATACCCGGCAGCAGAAAGTTCATCATCCTCTGCTCCATCTTCTTCGACGCTACGGCGGTCTCAATTTCCGTCAGAATCTCCGCCCGGCGCTGCATTCGTTCTGTCACCGAACGAATAATCTCCGTCAGATTCCCGCCGCTTCTTTTCGCATAGGAAAACACCTCGGAAAAATCCCGGATCTCCTCCACATCGCTCTCATCAGCAAAATCCAGGAGAATTCTCTCTAACGGTTCACTCACTGCCAGCCTTTGATTCATATACCGCATCTGTACGCAAAACTCCGCTTCCGGCCCGTATAATGCGATCAATTCCTTTTCCGCCCTTCTCCACGCGTTTTCCATAGAATATCCCGCAACCAGGGAACCGGAAACCATCTGCATACCGGATATAAACTGCTGCTGCAAATTCTGCTTACACGTACGGTACCACCGTTCCTTCCGGCTGCGCACGTATAACGGTATCAGGAGAATCCCCAGCGCCATAGCCCAGACAGACCGATAAAATACAAACGCTGCTCCCGTCGTCAGAAGAGCACCGGCCAGAACCTCCCGCAACAGTATCTTCGGAGGCAGCCGCGTGTGATATGGTCCGCCTCGTTTTTTACTGCCGGCACAGGAATTTCTGATATTCCTCCGCCAGGCCTTCAGCCTGTAATTTGCCGATGTGCTGCAGATTTTCCTTTTTTTCCCACACCCCATAGATTTTTCCCTCCACTTCTTCCTTCTCCTGAAACCGATATAAAGCGCGAAGTTCTATTTTCCCGTCACGGATCCCGTCGATCTCCGAAACCTCCAGGACTTTTCTGCTCTTGTCTCTCAACCGCCCCAGATGGATTAGAATATCGATTCCGGAGGCAATCTGTCTGCGTATCGCCTCCATCGGAAGATCCATAGCCATGAGAACCATCGTCTCCATCCGCGACAGCATATCTTCGCTGCTGTTGGCGTGTCCGGTAGATAGTGACCCGTCGTGTCCGGTATTCAGACTCTGCAGCATGTCCAGTGCCTCCCCGCCCCGGATCTCGCCGACAATAATCCGGTCCGGCCGCATCCGCAGGGCTGTCCGGATCAGATCCCGGATACTGATCTCCCGGGATCCGCAGCCGTTGCTGAATCTCGCCTCAAGCCTTACCAGATTTGACACGGACTTCAGCTGCAGCTCTGCGGAATCTTCGATGGTCACCACCCGCTGCCCGGAGGGAATATACGCCGAAAGTGCGTTCAGAAACGTAGTTTTTCCGGAACCGGTGCCGCCCGACACAAAAATATTGTATCCTCCTTTCACCAGCAGGATCAGAAATTCCGCCACCTCTTCAGATAAGGAACCCAGTCTGATCAGGCGTTCCAGCGTCATGGGATCCCTGGAAAACTTACGAATAGAGACTACAGACCCGTCAACAGACACCGGGGACAGCACTACATTGACCCGGGAGCCATCCGCCAGCCTGGCATCCACAATAGGCTGCGCCTCATTGACCGCGCGGTTCACACTCCCGACAATCTGCTGGATCACGTCTTCCAACTTCTCCGGAGTCAGGCTGCCGCCCTCCCACGGATAAAGCTGCCCGTCTTTTTCGTAAAAAATATGGTAAGGCCCGTTAATCATGATTTCCGTGACCGTATCGTCATCCAGCAGATCCTGAATCATATCCAGTTTGCGAAAAGAATTAAAAATGTGTCTCTGGTAATCCGCCCGCTCTTCCAGGGAAAGCAGGTGATTTTTTCCATATCGGCTGATTCCCCGCGCAATCAGACTTAACAACTCGTCGTCAGATATCTCCCTGGTCATATCCATCTCATCCAGCAGCTGCTCCCGTATTTCCTGCCACTGTTCCCCCATACGTTACAGATCTCCTTCCTCTGCTTCCGGTCTGTTCATTCCATCTCCTGCCAGATATTTTCTGGCAATCTGTCCCAGTTCCCCCTCGGTCCATTCGTGGATCAGATGCTCTCCGCAGGTCTCCATCTTCACATCCGGCAGGACGATCTGTTCTACCGGAACCTGCCGTTCCCCCAGGCACAGACGAATAAATCTCTGCCACTCCTGCCTGCTGCATTCCGCCAGACCGCCGCGTCCTGTCAGATGAAAAACCCGATAAGCCCGGCGGAAAAACTGCTCGATACCGCAGCAGCTTGTCCCCACCATAACCACCACATACCGGTAAGAAGCGCTCTGTTCCGCAGCCTGAATCAGGCGTGTAATATCCTCCTCCCGGATTTCATGCAATATCATCGGATTGACCGGCGGAAGCACATAGTCCATCTCCGCCATTCTTCTCACGCTGGCGTCCAGCCCTGCTATGCCGCTTTCTCTGAGCGCCATCAGCAAATCCGCCAGATCTGTCCCTTCCTCCAGCAAAAACACCCGCTCCATCCCGGTGCACTCGGAAAAACTCAGATATAATACCTCCGCCGTTTCTCTTAAAATATGTGCGCATACGGTCGAAAAGGCCATCAGCGAAGGAATATCCTGATCTGTGGTAAACACCAGCCACTTCTGCTTTAACGCAACACCCTCCGGTTTTATCCCCTCCATCTGCCGGTACAGAAACATAATTCCCTGATACAGCTTTTCGCAGGACTGATAGCGGAAAACACTTCCGTCCGCCTCATTCTCCTCCGAAAGAAGAATGCAGTGCAGATCATCCCCTTTCCCCCTGACCTCCGAGAGGAACTGCTCCGATCCGACCCAGACGGTGTTTTTCACCGCATCCTCACAGGCGCACGGATTGTCAACGATGCCGACTGTCACCTGCTCTCCCAGGCGCGAAGTCAGATACAGCGCCAGTTTTCTCATATAAGACGGCTCCAGTCCGCCCAGCATCATAGTATGAACCTGCATGTGCTCACCCCCAGCCACATCACATATCCTCCGAAAATTGCCATTGAAAAATGAATCGTATGTCCTTTCTGTCCCCTTCCCGGGTACAGTTCAATCCTTCTCTGTAGAAAAACGCTTTGAAAATATCGAATACAACTTATCAGACTATCTTTGAATTGTCTGAGACTCAGCAATCTGCCGAGAGAGATTCCTGCGGCAAGCAGGAAAGATAAAAAAATACAATAGAAAATTTCTCTTCCGCCATTCAGACAGCCGATGACCATTAAAAGCTTAACGTCCCCGGCTCCCAGAGCCCCCATACGAAACGGAATCCATCCGATCAGCAGCGGAATCACCAGACCCGACAAAAAATCCGGCCATCCAGGCGATAACCCCGGCCACACCGTCAGCACCCCCGCGGCAGCCACCCCCGTGCAGATCCACCAGTTCGGAATCTTCCCGGAACAAAGATCTGACACAACCGCCACAAACAACAGGAACAGCGAAACATATATCACGATACAGCTTCCAATCCGCATCACCTCCGTTCTTTTCTTTTTGGTGATTTGGATTATACCTCTCCGTTTTTTTCCTGTCCATACCCTTTTTTGGGCCAGATTTTCGCGTTGTGCAATTTCACAATAACTGAAGAAATAAAATCCCGTACAGTGCCGCCATCCCGCATAAACCAAGACTTCCGAGTGTCAAAAAGCTGATCAGATTAAAGCCAACTGCGATATCCAGCCCCCGCGATGCCAGGAAAGAATTTAAAAAATAAACTACGATAAAACAAACCACTGTCCGGGTCGCAAAATTCAGCAAAAACTCGCCTTTTTTCTTTAGAACACCAATCAACAGAATCGGTACGCACACGCCTGCAATGATGAAAATTCCGATTTTTGTATCCATACGCTTATCCCGGTTTTCTTCTTACTGAAATATATTATTTTTGTGCAATTTTATGACTGCTTTTACGCATGAATATTTTCAGGCAGGAAGCTTATACTTATAACAGTATAATTTTCCATAAGTTCGGAGGTAAGAAACGTGAGACATTTTATCAGTCCCAGTCCAAAGCCGTCCCGGATGCTATCGATCACGGAGGCCATTCAACAGGCACAGATCGACCTGGACAGTGCATACCGGAATCTGGACCACGCCCTGGATCCGGATCTGATCGACTGCTATATCTATCAGCTGAAGTCTGCGCAGATGCGATACCATTTTCTCCTGCACTGCGCCCGAAGAGAAGAGTACAGTCAAAATCGAGTAGGAGGCGGTGATTAGCCGCCGTCCTCTCACAGCACCGAACGTAC
>JAJQCB010000256.1 GCA_021203005.1 Clostridiales bacterium
TAACTACGCGGTTTTCAGCGGCTCCCGCTGTTATGCCGTGAATAATTCAGGTTAAATTTTAAACAAATGGAGTATGCCATGACTGCAGAACAGCAAATTCACCCGTCCCAATCACCGCCAGAAGACATCGACTTCAGCGACGTTCTCCTCGTTGCCATGGATGCCGGACACATCCTCCTGGAAAACGGCGCGGAGATTTTCCGTGTGGAGGAGACCATGCTGCGCATCGGCCGCCACTTTGGTGTACAGGACGAGGATGTCTTTGTCCTGAGCAACGGCATCTTTACCACCGGCGGTTCACAGGAACAGGGACATAAAAAAAGCTTCGCCCGCGTGCAGCATATCCCCATGCACACAGCCTCCCTGGACAAGGTGGTGGCGATCAACCAGCTCTCCCGGGATGTGGAAGCCGGGAAATATACCCTGGCAGAGACAAAGGAAAAATTGCAGGAAATACGGGAGATGACCGGAAAAGCCCATTGGAAGCAGATTCTTGCCTCCGGCGTCGGCGCGGGCTGCTTCTGCCTGCTGATCGGCGGTGATCTCACTGACGCCGTGCCAGCCATACTTGCCGGTCTTCTCATCTACCTCTTTATATTGAAAATCAGCATCCCGGTCTTTCGCCTGTCCCGGATCACGGAAAACATCTGCGGCGGCGCTCTGGCCACTCTGCTGTGTCTGTTGTGTTACCGGATCGGGCTGGGGCATAACCTCGGCGCTATGGTGGTCGGCTCCATCATACCTCTGGTTCCCGGAGTTGCTTTCACCAACAGCATCCGGGATATCGCCGACCGCAACTACATCTCCGGCATCGTGCGTATGGTAGATGCGATTCTGGTCTTCGTCTGCATCGCCATCGGCGTCGGCGTTGTATTTATGCTCTGGCAGCAGTTTGGAGGGGGAGGTGTCGGATTATGAGCAGCTCACAGGACATCATTTACTGGGGGATTCAGGTTATCGCCCCGTTTTTGGGGACAGTCACTTTTGCCCTGCTCTTTGGAGTACCCCGAAAGTATTATTTTCTCTGCGGGATTACCGGCACAACCGGCTGGCTGATCTATGTCCTGGCACAGCAGGCGGGAGCTCCCGCGGCGGAAGCCACATTCCTGGCCTCCGCTGCAGTCGTTTTTCTCTCCAGAATATTTGCCGTCAACGTCAAGTGCCCCGTGACCGTCTTTTTGATCTCTGGAATCATACCGCTCGTCCCGGGAAGCAGCGTGTACTGGGCCGCCTACTATCTGGTGATGAATGAGACCGGCAAGGCGATGGAAAGCGGATTTACCGCCGTGCGTCTCGCTGTCGCGATTGTATTGGGAATCGTGATTATTCAGGAACTGCCAAACCGGTGGTTCCACCTGAAAAGGAAAAAAGAACATAAATAACAATGAAATAAAATGCCGCACAAAAGCCTTCCATAACTTCTGTGCGGCATTTTCACGTTTCACATTCTCTTTGAGCTTTTTTGCATCAGGCTTACGACAGCCCAAATTTCTTCCGTATCAGATCCGCCAGGAAATCTGCCGTGCCCTCCACGCCGAGGAAGCTGCTGTCGATCATCAGATCCTTGAAGCGCTTGTCGTCCGGCTTGTATCCGGCAAAATGAAGGTGATAGGCTTCCCGGGCCTGGTCCACGGAGGCGATCATCCTTCGCGCCTCGTTTTCTTCCATGTCAAGATCTTCGATGCAGTGTTTCAGACGGGCGTCATAGGATGCGTAAATATAAATATGAACCGCGTTTTCCATATCGCTGAGCACAAAATCCGCACACCTTCCTACGATGACACAGGTGTCTTTCTCCGCCAGAAACTCGATGAGATTTTTCTGAGTCTCAAAGATCTTTTCCTGTGTCTCTGTAGTTCCCTTCCCCATAGGGTGTTCCATATAAAAGAATTGACCGGCTTCTTTTTTCTTTTTTGCCGACTCCTCTTCTTTATCAATGGTGGAAACCGGCAGGTTTAATTTTTCCGCCGCTTTATCCACCAGGTCTCTGTCATAATACTCAATTCCCAGTTTTTCCGCTACCAGCTTCGCGATGGGACGCCCCATGCTGCCGAACTGGCGCGTGATGGTGATCACATATCTGCTTTTACTCATATTTTCCCCTTTCAACTATGGCTTTTGTCCGTTAATTTCTTATATTACCACGGATTGCCTGCGGATGCGAGCATCTTTCATATTCCTTTGTCCGACTAAGGAACGAGGAATGACACATCCCCTGCCTACGCCATCGAGAATCCGAACACAAGGAACAATACCGTGGATATCGCTGCCGCAATGAACACATAGGGCCATTGGCTCATGGCATGCTCCATGTTCTCAATGCAGGCCGCATTGGAGGACAGCACCGTTGCGTCCGTGTAGAAGCAGGCATGGCTTCCGAACGCGCCGCCGGAGATGATGGCCGCCATCGTCAGGATCACATTACCATCTAAGGCCGCACACATGGGGATCAGGATCGGGATGACAACCGCACTCATGCCCCAGTTGGATCCGGTTACAAATGCGAGCACAGAAAGGAGCAGGAAAGCGATCGCCGGGAAAGCCGCCGCTGAGATAAACGGAGCGACCAGGCCGATCAGGTACTCGGTCAGTCCCATCTGTGAGCAGACATTCGCCAGGGAAAACGCACCGACCAGCATGAAAAAGATGGAGAGCATGGAACCGAAACCGGATACCAGACAGTTGAAAAACTCTTCCATCGTGATCAGCTTGCGGGGCACATACATCACCAGGCAGACCACCAGGGCAGCCAGCACGCCGAGCAGAATTTCACCGGTATAGATTCCAAGGAACACCAGGACACCGATGGGAATCAGAAAATTCCAGATATTTCCCTCTTCTGTATATTCCGGCTCATCCATGTTGTATTTTTTGCTCGCTTCGGAGTACACCATCCCGGTTTCCTCCACACGCTTGTAGGCTTTTTTCATCGTGCCAAGCTTCGGCATCCAGCCCATACAGAAAAGGAAAACGAAGAGAATCGCGATAAACGGGTAAAACAGATACGGGATCGCGTGAATGTACGCGTTGAACCCGGAGGAAAAATTAGTGTTTACCAGTTCTTCATTGTAAAACAGATTCGCGTAAAACACGGACCAGGTGGTAAACGGTAAAATAACACAAACCGGCGCTCCGGTGGAATCCAACACGTAGGCCAGCGACTCGCGCGGTATTTTCTTTTTGTCATACAATCCCTTCATGCAGACACCCACGGTCAGCACATTGAGGTAATCATCCACAAAAATCAGAATGCCCAGGACAAAGGACGCCAGCATGGTCATCCGCTTTGTCTTGCACAGTTTATCCATGATTTTCTGAAACCCGAAGGTTCCCTTCGAAGCCTGCAAAAGCGCGATCAGACTTCCGAACAGGCCGCAGACCAGCCACAGCCACACGTTGTCCTCGTCCCCGACAACCGTTTCGAGAATTCCCACATACTCCATCGGCATGTGTCTCCCAAACAAAACCAGCGCTCCCAGGATGGAACCCAGGAACAAAAATTCTGTGCAGCGCTTCGTGGTGATGGCACCTACGATTACGATGCATATGATGATGACAGATATTAATCCAGTTGACATTATCAGGCCTCCCTATCTTGTTATGAGAGAATCTGTAATTCGTTTCCAACACAGGCACGTTGATTTGCTCATTTTTTTCCGCCGCCTATTGACAGCCTTTTACGCGAACTCGCACGTTCCGTGCTCAAACAATGCTCCAAAGCCTGTCGCTATGCTCAAAAAATTTCACAAATCTGCCTACCGCCTGTTTATGGAAACGAACTGCAGATTCTCGCCTGCATTTTTAAAACTTCCACAATATTTCCATAAACTTACTATTAAAAATGAGGCATACTCCTCCCTTGGGGTATGCCTCGTTGCATTACATAATATCAATATTCGTAATTTTTGTCATTGCGTGTGCTGCGTGCCATGTGCGAAGTACAGTCCTGAATTACCAATATTTCCCGTTCTCACACAAGCCTTTTCGGGCAATGAGCTTTCACCGTTGTCCGATAATTCTCAGTGCTCGTACCAGCCTACGATACCCGGATTCAGGTTGATGTTGATCTGTTTGATCTCCTGGTACTCTTCCAGGCCATGTACGCCCAGTTCGCGGCCGATTCCGGATTTCTTGTATCCGCCCCACGGTGCCTCATTGAAACACGGGTTGTAGCAGTTGATCCAGGTGATGCCCGCGCGGAGCTCTTTGATCACCCGCAGCGCCCGGGATCCGTCTTTCGTGTAAACCGCTCCCGCCAGACCATACTCGGTGCTGTTGGCCAGGTCGATGGCTTCCTGCTCGGTCTTAAATGTCTGGATCGTGACCACCGGCCCGAAGATTTCCTCCTTTACAATGGTCATGTCATTTGTGCAGTCCGCAAAAACAGTCGGACGGATAAAATATCCCTTTGCGCACTCGCCCTCGGTGTAGCGTTCCCCGCCGCAGACCAGAGTCGCGCCCTCTTCGACTCCCTTTTTGATGTAGCCGAGGATCTTGTTCATCTGGCTCTCGGAAACGATTGCTCCGATGTCCGGGTTGTCCATGGGGTTGCCGATGGTGATGGCGTTGGCACGCTCCGCCAGGCGCTTTGTGAACTCCTCCGCAAAGCTCTCTTCCACCAGAATCCGGGAACCTGCCGAGCAGATCGCGCCCTGGTTCAGGAAGATACCGATCATCGCCCACTCGACCGCGCCCTCCAGGTCAGCGTCTGCAAAAATGATATTCGGCGACTTGCCGCCCAGCTCCAGGCCAATCTTTTTGACATTGCCCGCCGCGGCGCGCATGATGCTCTGTCCCACAACCGTGCTGCCGGTGAAAGTCACCATATCCACATCCATGTTGGACGCCAGCTCGTTGCCGATGGTGCCGCCGGGTCCTAAGACCAGGTTCGCGCATCCCTTCGGAAGCACTTTTTCAAAAATTTCAAAAATCTTAATGCTGGAGAGCACGCAGTTGGACGACGGTTTATATACGATACTGT
This sequence comes from Clostridiales bacterium, assembly GCA_021203005.1. GTDB lineage: Bacteria > Bacillota > Clostridia > Lachnospirales > Lachnospiraceae > Eubacterium_I. The sequence continues at coordinate 4,982 of JAJQCB010000256.1, forward strand.
TGCCCGCAGCCAGCGCCGGCGCCAGCTTCCACACGCCCATGAGGAGCGGATAGTTCCATGGCGTGATCAGAGCGCACACGCCGGTGGGCTCGTGCACCGTGTAAGAGTGCATCTTGCCGAAGCCCTCGTTCACCTCATAGACGCCGCCGTGGGGTGTCTTGATCAGGCTGGCATAGTAGCGGAATGTGTGGAGCGCGTCGTCCACGTCCGCCTCGGCCTCCCGCAGGGGTTTGCCCATATCCAGGCAATCCAGACGGGCGAACTCATCCCTCTCGGCGTCGATCATATCCGCAATCTGCAGCAGAATGTCGCCTCTGGTCTGAGAATCCATATCCCGCCACTCTCTCGTCTCGTAAAAGGACTTCTTCGCCGCAGCAACCGCCAGGCGGGCATCCTCTACCGTAGCCTCGGTGATCGTCGCGAGCACCTCGCCGGTCGCCGGGTTGAGCGTGTCAAAGGTGTTGCCGGAGACACTCTCCACCCACGCGCCGTCAATATACATTTTTTTAATTTCCATAGATAGATCCCCTTTCTGTAAAATCATGGCAAAGCACCGCCATCGGTACCTCCGGGTGTCAATGTTTTGCCTTTCTCATGTCTGTCAGCTCACTTGCCTCTTTTCCCGTCATATGCTCTATGGTGACTTCCACACAGCTCAGGCTATTCCACTCCCGCTCGATTTCACTGTCTACAAAAGCTTCATCCTTATTGTATTTTAAACCCAGCCATTTAACCGCTTGCCGGATCTCAGCATCCGTCTCCAGAATGCGCGCGCGTCCGAACACGACCACACTTTTAAAATATGTGGTCATCTCTTCGGGAACGATATCATCCTTCTCAATGACACAGAAAGAAACCTTATCACAGCTTTTTATGGCATCCATCTTGTGGCCGGTCTTCGCTCCATGGAAATAGATCTTTCCATCCAGGTACACATAATTGACCGGCACAGTATAAGGATAGCCATCCTCTCCCGATACTCCCAGAATGCCTGTCTTCCCTGTCCTCAGTATTTCCGAAGACTCTTCCTGCGGTATCTCCTGCTTTTTTCTCCTCATCTCCCGAAACATAAGTATGGCCTTTCCCGGGCAGTACACCCCTGCCCGCTTTTATCCTGCTATGCAGTATTCCAATATATGGCAGGACCCCGGTACGCAGGGACACAACTCACCTGTGTGTGTCCCTGCATGCCTGATGATTCGCTTTTTGCTTCTTTGATACCGGTTTACATCGCTGCTTTCACTTCTGCCAGAGCTGCGTCCATTCTGCTGACGACATCCTTCATATCCTGATCGGAAATCACTGCAGTAGGCTCGAAGCGAATCGTCTTCGCGTTCACCAGCGTACCTGCTGTCAGCACACCTCTCGAGAACAGTCCCTTAGAAACCTCATACCCAAGATCACTGGTGTGGAACTCTACCGCCAGCATCAGACCGGTGCCGCGGACTTCCTGAATGATCTCCGGATATTTCTCCGCCAGAGAATCCAGACCTGCCTTTAAGACTTCGCCTTTTGCCTTGCAGACGCCCGGAATATCGTTCTCCAGCATATATTTGATCGTCGCGATCGCCGCCGCGCAGCAGAGCGGGTTGCCGCCGAAGGTCGGGGAACCCAAGAGCCACGGGTTATCAATCAGATCCTGCGTCCACATCTCCGGCGTGCAGATGATACCGGTGATCGGGAGAATGCCGCCGCCGAACGCTTTTCCGAAAGTCATGATATCCGGGGTAACGCCCTCCGCCTCACATCTCCACATGGTGCCGGTACGTCCCATGCCGGTCTGAATCTCATCAAAAATCAGCGCCACGCCGTACTCATCGCAAATCTCACGAACCTCCTGAAGATATCCTGCCGGAGGAATGATCACGCCCGCTTCGCCCTGGATCGGCTCCAAAATCGCAGCCGCTACTTTCTCGCCTACGGTATGTAAATTGCGGATCGCCTTGCGGACATCCTCCGCATTGCCGTACTCCACATGCTGTACCTGCTGCACCATCGGAGTATAGGGTACGCGGTATGCGCCCTTGCCGCCCATGGAAATCGCACCCATGGATTTGCCGTGGAATGCGCCGATCGTGGAAATATACCATCTTCCGCCGGTTGCGATACGGGCCAGCTTCAGCGCCATCTCCACCGCCTCAGCGCCGCCGTTGGTAAAGAAACACTGCTGCAGTCTGCCGGGGGTGATATCCGCCACCGCTTTTGCCAGATAGCCGCGGAGCGGATCTAAGAGCTCCTGAGAATGGAGCGCCTGATGATTTAACTGCGCTTTCACCACATCCATGATCTCCTCATTCCGATGTCCGCAGGTATAGATACCGAAACCGCCGAGGCAGTCAATAAACTGCTCCCCGTTCAATCCATAACAGTAAGCTCCCTCATCCTGCCACTCCAGGACGGCCCCGCCCTCGGAATCTGAGGATACGGACTTCCGATACTTCAGCCAGCCCGGGCTTACATAATTGTCAAAATAGTCCAGCGTCTCCGCCGTCATCTGCTTTTTCTCTTCCGGAGAGATGTCCTTCGTGTCTGTCTCAATGAGACGGATCACCCGATCCAGATCCTTGATTACCTGTGCTTTGTCTGCCATTTTCTTTTCCTTCCTTTCCTGTAATGAAAAAAGGCGCACTTGCTCTTAGCAGGTACGCCTTTGTACTTCTTCTGAGAACAGGATACTATATCTATCTTGCTCTGACAATTACTAATTTAAGGTGAAAAATACTGATTTCTGATAAAATCTACTTGTTTTTAAGTATTTTTTGGGCTATTATTATGAAGTAATATAGTAACTATTAGTAAACGGACATGACTGCTGACGCAGTCACCACTATGTATGAAAGATACAGGTGATCTGCCATGAAGAAAAATGAATTTTTACTCATCAACGATCTCATTTTTCAATTGCATACAGCTTCTTCCCTCACCCAGGTAAGAACCATCTTCCTGCAGCGGCTGCGGGCGATCATCCCCTACAGCTATGCCAGTTTTTTCACAACCTGCGAACAGGACGGACGCATCATACTGACGAATCCGATCTGTAATCCGCCCGCTTTTGTCAAAGCGGAGCAGCAATATCTGGCATTGGCAGACGTTGACCAGACCAACTGGATCCTCTATTCCACAGAAACTGCGCTGATCCGTGAGAGTGAGCTCATCGACGACCGGCATCGCCTGTCCTCGCCGGTCTACCGCAAATGCTACAGCCACTACAATATCTATGACACGCTGCAGATGAGCATCATCTATGAACACCGGGCCTACGGCGTCATCACACTGTACCGCACCAGGGAGGACGGTTCTTTTTCCGCCGATGAAAGAATCTATCTGCGCGCTTTCAGCAAGCACTTAAACTATATCTTCTATCGCCACACCTCAGAGCCAAAACCGGAAGACCATTCCACGCGAATATCTGAGCTGACCGATTCCTACCACCTGACCCGCCGGGAACAGGAAATCCTCGGCTATATCTTCGACGGCCAGAACAATCAGAAAATTCTGGAGCACATTCCCATCACAGAACATACCCTGTTAAAGCATATCCAGAATATCTATCGAAAATTCCAGGTGTCAAACCGATGGGATCTGCTGAAATATAAATAGTTAGGAACTGTCCCGAAATAATATACACAGATTGTACTGGATAATGCGTGAGGCACAGTCTGACTGCTTCAGTCAGGATGGAACTTATACCGGAACACTCATCTCCCCGATCAGATTATGCCTGTCCCAGGTCAGGGAGAAATCAAGCGCATGCCCGAAATCAACCAGGCGGTCCACGCCGGCCACGCTTGCCTCCTGCAACTGCTCTTTCAGCTTTACCTGCCCCAGCCCATAACAGGTCAATGTCTGGCACCTGCGATCCAGAACCGGGAAGAGTCCCTCGGTCGTCTCCCCCTCCGCTTCAAGGAAAAATCCTCCGGGAACTGTCCATTCCCACATATCCGGATGAAGGGTCCGTACTTCAACACGTAAAATCCTGTTATCTTTCTTTCGGATAGGAGAATTATTTTCCTCGTATCCTGCCTGAATACCAACTTCTCCTGACAGCCGATGATCCATCGTCCCGCCCCGGATTGTCGCCACGTCCGGATAAGAGGCTGCCAACATCAGTGCCGCATCCAGCTTCTGCACGGCCACCGAGGCCGGCACGATATACTGCCTCTCATCCAGCAAATGCTGCACTGCTGTCCAGAATCGCTCTTTCGCCCGCAACACTTCATCATGTGTCCCTACCCAGTACAGAATCCGCGGGGAGGAACATGCATTCTGATCATTCAGATAAGTATCATTATAAAAATCCTTCGCCAGAAGATCTGCCTCTGACGTATCCAATACGGTCTTTGCACTTAATATCGCGGCGGAAAACCGCGTCCCAAAACAAATGTCTGTTGCTTCCGGCTTCAACTGCGCTTTTCGAATCGCGGCAATGGAAGCGTCCGTCCCCCACAATACCCGAACATCGCAAAGGTCGGAAAGCATCTGATTTACATCCATATCATGACCATATCTGCACAGAATGATACGGCCGTCAAATATCGGACAGGATTCCCGGATAATCTTCCCCATTACTTCCATGACAATCTGCTCCTGCCTGGTCCCTTTCCGCGGAAGCCGGACAATGCAGGAACTTCCTGCCAACAGTCCGGACGCCAGAGAAAATGCAAAAAGCATCGGCATGTTGGATGAGGCAAAATGCAAACTCACCCGCCGGCCAATGCATGGATTTTCTGGACTGGTGTATTCCCGCCTCATCAGCTCCAGATGCGCCCGTCGGCACCAGAACGCAAAGGACATCAGATCGGACATCTGCCTGGCCTCCGGATGACACCGCAGAGCCCTGGAAATTCTGTCCAGAAATTCTATTGTATTTTCCGCGAACGGGGGAAACGGCTGCTTTCGACGGATAGAAACACACTGCTGTGCCGTGCCGAGCAGCCAGGATATATCCTCTGTTTTCTGCGAAAACGGTTCTGCTGTCATTTTCATATATACCTTTCAGACTTATATAAATTATAGCAAACAAACTAAGACACACACTTTCCCTCTGTAATCACTCCGTCATCTCGCTGCATCCCCGGAGTTCTGCATGTCTGGCACGCCCCAACACCTCGAAGTAAGCCCCTTTCCGTCCGCAGGGACAGTCGTCTACTCCCAGGATCAGCCCCTCATCCTCTGTCAGAAGACTGTGACCGGGGTAACTTTTCGGAAGCACAGACATGACCTGGATCAGCCCCGTCTCGCCTGTCTTGCAGAGAGAAAAATCCTGCGGTCTTCTGATCAGGACAGCAGAAAAATCAGAACAGTGCAGATGCCCGCAGGGACATTCCATAAAAATACTGCCGCTCTGCTCTGCCATGCCATAGTAATCCATCACATGCTCAATCCCACAGATCCCGGCGATTCTCCGCTTATATTCTGCCCTGGAGACCGCCTCATTTTCCAGCCTCTTCCAACCTCCGCCATGAACCAGAACAGCCTGGGACATATCATAATGCAGTTCTTTCTCCTCCAGTACCTGCACCAGGTACTTCCATACAATATAAGTAAAGCCAAACACCAGAAACTTCTGCCCGCCAAACTTCTCCAGAAAAGAAGAAACAGCCTCTATATCCAGAGACATGTCTTCATCTCTCAGCGCATAGGTGCGGTGTGTCCCAAAAAGAGAAAACCCCAGAATTCCAGCCGTCCGCGCAGAATAATGATTTCTCTTTTTTACAGTAGCAGGGCAATCAATGATCAGCATAGGCAGCCTCTCTGTCCCGAGAAAATCTCCCCCGATACTGGCCAGCGCCTGCTGCTGCCGAATTCTGGTCTCCCCGTCCAGAACAATCTGTGATCTCGCCTGCCCACCGGTTCCGGATGACGTGATAACTTTATAATCCTCCTGCCCCTCATCCAGGCTGGATAGCCGCAGCTTTTTAAAGAGCGTGACCGGGAGAAACGGAATGTCCCCATAATGAGAAACTTTCGACGCATCATAACCGATGGCAGTCAGCATGCGCTGATATGCCGCACAGTGTTCCCTGTGATATTCTGTCAGATCCAGCATCTGACGTGTCATCACTACATCTTTTTTCAACTGATCATCCCCGAAAGGATGTTGTCGCATCTCCATCTGCCACCTCGTCACCCAGAAACCGCTGCCTGTTTCTGTAAATAAATCTTGCCATCTGTTTCGTTAGCTAACGTTATCTGTTTCACAGATATATATCACAACTTCATCTGAAAAAACGAAATAGCCAGACTATGTGGCACTCTTCAACTCTCCGTACAGAATCTTTCCTGCCGCATTTTGGGGAATCTGTTCCACCATAACACCCGCAAAGCCACGCCGATTTATTTGCAGGATTTCCGCCAGTTTATCTGCCAGCACGACGGATATATCTGCATTTTCTTTATTATCAAAGTCAGATCCCTCGATACTATTCTCCACGTCATTTCCGTTCTGTTGCAATTCCTTTTTAAAAACACTTTCCACGCTCTCCGGTGTGCCATCTGAAATTTGTCCGGATTCCTTTAATCTATTCACAGAGTTCCGTCCCACATAAACTGTCAGACGATCATCCCGACCGTCGCAGGCCAAAGCAAGTCCGGGATACTTCTCTCTGAGGATTTCCTCACAGGCATCCAGACTCACCCGGATCCCAAATATTTTCACAAACCGCTTTTTTCTGCCTTCTATATAATAATATCCATCTGTGTCACGTCTCGCCAGATCTCCTGTAAACAGCACGCCCTGCCTCACATCGCCGAGGAGAAGATCTTCCCGGCACTGCGCATAACCGAGCGACACATTTTCCCCCTCATAAACCAGTTCACCAATCTGATCTGCACCGGTAATTGTTTTGCCGTTCTCATCCAGGAGACGGAACCTGCCGCCCGGGATCGCCATTCCGATACTTCCCGGCTTTTCCAGACTCTGTTCCGGCGGCAGATAGGACATCCGGGCGGTCGCCTCGGTCTGTCCGTACATCACATAAAAAGCGATTCCCTGCTGCCTGGCCCAGATCGCCACTTCTCTTTGAAGCGCAAGAGACAGCCTGCCGCCCGCCTGAGTCATTGTCCGCAGAGAGGGAATCCTCCTTTGAAAAGCATGGATTTTCTTTAATATTTCATAGGTATAAGGAACACCGCCAAAGCTTGTCGCCTTCCGGGTTTCCAGAAAATCCCAGAATTCTTTTTGCACAAGACTGGCGGTCGTCAATAGCACACAGGCTCCCGCCAACAGATGACTGTTTATAACAGACAGACCGTATGTATACTGCATCGGCAGCGTCGTGACAGGGCGCTCACTCTGATCCAGATGCAGATATTCACAGATGGACGCCGCATTTGCCGTCAGATTCCGATAGCTGAGCCGTACAATCCGGGGATCTCCGGTGCTCCCGGAGGTCGCCAACAGCAGCCCCAGCTCAGGATAAAGCGGACAGGATTCACATCCGGTTTTCCACAGGATATAACCATACGCCTCGTATACCTTTTGCTTCACGTACAGGGCATGCCCTTCCTCTCTTTCAGCCCATTCCTCAGAAGCCCAGATATAAGCCGGTTGATAAATCTCATAAAAACGCGCCAACTGTCCCTGCTGCAGAGCATAATCTAACAAAAGGGGCACCAGTCCATTTCCCAGCGCCCCCAGATATCCTACAACTGCTCCCGGCTCATTTTGGCACATACAGAAGATCAGAGAGCGTTCTGAAACCACTTCTCCCAGCTCTGACACACCCTGCCGCAAATCGCCGTAGGTGACCATCACACCCTCATCTGACAAAAGCGCCGGCCTGTCCTCCGGTTTTTCACTAAGCCTGAAAATATCTCTCATGACAACTAAATATCCACACCCATCTTCCGCAGAATTTCAATGCCAAGGCTATACTTGCTGAATGACGTAATATCCAGCGTCTCAAATGTCACGCCAAACTTGTCCTCCAGTTCCGAAACCATCTCAATGTGAGTAATGGAGTCCCACTCCGGATACCGGTTATAAACCAGCACATCATCATTGAGCTCCTCCTCTTTCGCTCCGAGATTCGATTTGACTATTTTATTATATTTTTCCAGATTCGTCACTCTGCCATGACCTCCCTGCCTGTATTTTCACGTAAGAATACACCAAAGCGCATCCTTTCCTGGTAACTGTCCTAAAATAAGTTCCTTCATTCAATCTGCATATGCATACTGTTTGCACCCCAGTCTTACAAAAGAAATCTGCGTTCAAACTCTGCATACTCCAAGGCTTACAGCGGAAACCTGCGTTCAAATTCCTCCTGCAGCTTCTCGCGGAACTGCGGCGCTGCGATGGCAATCAGCTGCTTTGCCCGATCCTGCAGCGAACGGCCATGCAGCTGAGCAATACCGTACTCCGTCACGACGTAATTCACATCACACCGGGAAGTTGTTACCGCCGCACCTTCCGCAATAAACGGAACAATCCGGGATACGCTTCCCTTTGCCGCAGTGGCCGGCATCGCCATGATGGTTCGTCCCCCCTTTGACATATTCGCTCCGCGGACAAAATCCACTTGTCCCCCAACTCCGGAAATCTGTTTCAATCCCACCGACTCCGAGCAGACCTGACCCATCAGATCCACTTCCACACAGGAATTAATAGACACCACATTGTCATTCTGACAGATGACACGGGGGTCATTCACCCAGTCTACTGATTTTAGTACAACCATGGGATTGTCATTTACATAATTGTACAGGCGGTCTGTCCCCATCAGGAAAGTCGCCACACATTTTCCGCGTTCCACCTGTTTGCAGGCATTGGTTACCACGCCTGCCTCCAGCAATTCTACCACGCCGTCCGAAAACATTTCCGAATGGATTCCAAGATCCTTTTTATCCTTTAAAAATAGCAGAACCGCATCCGGAATTGCTCCGATTCCAAGCTGCAAACAGTCACCGTCATGCACCAAAGATGCAATATTTTCTCCGATTTTTCTCTGCACCTCGCCGATTTTCGGCGGCGCCAGCTGAATCAGCGGCGTATCCTCCGCCACGATGTAATCAAGCCCGGATATGTGAATAAAATTATCTCCCAGAACCCGGGGCATATTCTTATTAACCTGCGCAATCCTGATTTTCGCACATTCTGCTGCCGGCTTAGTGTAATCGCAGGAAATACCGAAAGAACAATAGCCATGCTCATCCGGCTCACTCACCTGAAGCAGGATTACATCCACCGGTAGTGTCATGCGAAACAGCTCAGGAGCTTCCGAAAAGAAAACCGGCGTAAAATCGCCGCGCCCTTCTGCAATAGCAGCTCTGGTAGAGCCGCCAAGGAATAATCCGTTGTGGCGAAAATGCTCCGACATCTCAGGTGCACAGTATCCCGCCTTTCCCATGGCTACCATATGTACCACTTCTACGTCCCTGTATCCGAGCCGGTCCGCATTTGCCACCATAGCGTCCGTCAGAATCACCGGTTCCCCGCACGCATGCGCTACTACAACACGGTCACCGGATTTGATATGTGCCACAGCCTCATCCGCCGTGCACAGCTTATCCGCGTATCTTTTTTTCCAATCCATATCTGATTCCTCTTTTACCATTTATGAACCTCTTCGCATAAGTTTGATTACGATATCAGCCTGTCCAGAAATTCCTTTACTTTCTCCCATGCCTCCACCCCGCAGACAGTAATCCTGCCGCAGGATCCATAGTTCTCCGGCACCCTGGCACAGGCCGCACTGCACCCGCATAAGGAAATTACGATATCCGTATCTTCCCCTGCGTTGTAAATGAACTGAATCTCCGGATACCGTTCAATCATCCTTCGTGCAAAGGCTCCACGATCATAACGGGGATTACAGCCGCCGCAAAACCGGATATTCGCCGTCACTGCTCATGCCTCCGCTTCAGAATCTCCCGCATATCCGCAATCAGGTCATCGCTGACGCCCGTCACCAACACAATATCCGCCAGTTCGGGAAATGCTTCCTGTAATGCAGTTTTCACAGTCTGTTCCATTGTAAGCTCCGCCGAAGGGCAGTTATTGCAATGTCCGATCAATCGGACATGCAAAACTTCCCCTTCCAGCTTTACCACCTGAATATCACCCTCATGATGAGCAAGTTCCGGTCGAACCCTCTCGTTCAGGACCTGCTCTATTTGCTGTAAAGTCATGTATTAATACTCCTATTCATAACAGTTCAGCCCCCTCAATTACTGTGTATACGTTCACACTAAATTCGCAGTTCCTGCTCATTAAGTGTTCTCAGTACCGCAAAACGCACCTCGCAAAACTTCGGTGCTTCTCCGCTGCCATGCAGCTATTTTTGCTTATTGATGGGCGCTCTGCTCGTGAACAAATCCGAAAGTTTCGCTGTGTGCAAACATCCACGAAACTTACGTCTTCGCTCACGGCTGAACTGTTACTCAATATGTGCAATCGCTTTCGCCAGCTGCTTCTTATATCCAAGATTACCCTGTCTCTGGATCATAATCCGCTGTGCCTGCGGGGATCCTGCACCGTGCATGGACTCTGTCCGGTAGCCGACTGCCGCTGTGCCAAGCGCCATGTTCTCGATCAGGCGCAGAATACGCAAACGGTTTTCGGTGGAGACCCCGTCCGCACCTTTCAGATATTTGTCCACATATTTGCCCAGCTTCGGATCACGGAAATCCTTCTCGGACGGAGCCGTAACCATGATGCCGCCGGCAATATCTTCCGCAAGACGTACAATCTCATAAGGGAATCTGGTAACATTCTGCTTGCAGACATTGGCCAGAAGCAGATCAATCATATAGTTGCCGGCCTCCGTCGGATACCCCTCCGCAGAACATGCAATTCCGCAACAGTATAAGGTCTCATTCAAATGCATCATCTCAATCAGCTTATCCTTTATATGGGAGGCTTTCTGTGCACCATTGTACTCCGCCGCAACTGCAGCCGCTCCGATCAGGACATCACCCACGCCTACTTTGCATCCGCCATAGGACTGCCGATGATATCCGGCAAAACGCTCCACCAGCATACCGGCGTACTCCGTCTCTCCGTTTAAGAAAATACGGTCATTGGGAACAAATACATCATCAAAAATTGTCAGGGCTTCCACGCCTCCGAACTCGGGATTGCCCACATCCATGGAAGATCCCTCCAGCTTCCGGGTATCACAGGACTGACGGCCGATAATCATAAACAGGCCTTTTGTGTCCAGAGGAACCGCAAAGGATACCGCATAATCCTTATCATCCGGGCCCATGGAAATCGTAGGCATCACAATTACCTCATGAGAATTGCAGATGCCGGTCTGGTGTGCCTTCGCTCCGCGGACAACAATACCGTCCGGACGGCGCTCCACCACATGCAGATAAAGATCCGGATCTTCCTGCGCATGAGGCGCTTTGGAACGGTCTCCCTTCGGGTCTGTCATAGCTCCGTCCACCGTCAAGTCATTTTCCTGGCAGTACAACATGAACTTTTTAAAATTCTCATGGTAATTCGTGCCGTACTTCTGATCCACTTCATATGTAGTGGAATACTCCGCATTGAACGCATCCATTCCGACACAACGCTGGAAACACGCCGCTGTCTTCTGCCCGCAGAGCCGCTGCATCTTGACCTTATTTCTCAAATCCTCCGTACTCTGATGGATATGGGTAAAACGGTTGATCCTGTTCCCGGTGAACGGGGATGTCACTGTCATCAGGTCCGCGTGCTCAGGATCCTGTGCCAGATCATAAGTCATACGGACGGAATTTAGGGACGGCCGCAAAATAGGGTTGTCTACCGGATTCTCCACCCTCTCACCAAACATGTAGATTTCCATGTTGATTTTGCGAATGCTCTCAATATACTCTTCGCCTGTCATAAGTGCCATTGCTCTCTCCTCCTCACTGATATCAAACACGACTATCACGGTTTTTTATAGGTTGACACTATTATACACAGGCAGGTGCAAATCTGCAACTGAATTTTTGGTGCATTTTTGCATCATTTAGGTAAAAATGCATCGCGTCTTTTGTCACAAAACGAATTTTCCTATGATACAGGAAAGACCATATTCCCGAATGCACAAACTCATTCCGGTCATTCACAACGCTTCGATTCATCCTCCATTAGCCCCATCTGCCTATAGCGCTGTCTCTTTCTTACAAAAGTGGAACTGTCGATACCAAGACTATCCGCTGCATCACGGATATTGTGATACCTGGCAAAAGCCAGGTTCATATAATAAGCCTCCAGCCTGGCAGACTCATACTTCAGATCATTACACTGTCGGTGAATTGAGAATATCTGCTCACTATCGGCCGCTGCAACAATCATTCTGCCCGGCTCCGATGCCACCTGCTTCCGCAGAGAATCAGCCAGTGTGCCGCCCGGCTCCGCCAGGAGCAGATCCGCTTCACTCATCAGATCTCCCTCGCTGACGATCGCAGCCCGCTGCACCAGAACACATAACTCCTGTACATTCCCAGGCCATTCATATCCCAAAAGCCGCTGACAGACCCCTCTGGAAAATCTCTTTTTCTCCCCGGTCTTCCGGTTGTACTGGCGGACAAAAGCATCTGCCAGAGGAATGATATCGTCCCTCCTGTCCCGCAATGGAGCCATCTTTATAGGAAAGGCAGAAAAACACTGCAGTATCTCCTCCCCCACCAGTCGCTTCATCTTCATATCGGTAACAGACTCCCGGCTCGATGCCATAAAACGCACATCCAACCTATGCAGGATGCCGTCCCCCATCACGCAGGATCCATTACGCAGCAGCGCCAGAATCCGATCCTGCACAGACGCTGGTATCTTTGTTAACTCCTCCATATAAACGGTACCGCCATCCGCACTCTCCAACACACCCATATGGTACTCATGCGTTACGGCATCCTCCTGGCCAAATAGATAGCCGACTAACCCGTCCCCGGGCATGACAGACCAGTCAATCGCAAAAAAAGGATATTCCTTCCTGGCAGACTGCATATGGATATAACGGGCAAGCGTCTTCTTCCCGACACCTCCCTCCCCTGAAATCAGGATTGGTGCATCCAGTCCTGAGACACGGTCAGCCAGACGAAACATCCGCACACTTTTCTCATCAACAGCTACGACCGACTCCTCGCCGCACAGTTCCTGCTCCATCCGCCGAATCTCATTCGCATACGCCCGGTTCTGTGCCATGACCCGTTGTAACTCCCTGCGTATCGAGTAAATCTCCGTAATCTCTCTCACAATAGTTACCACCATGATGATATGATTGCGACTCTCAGAATCCTCATACACCGGCGAACTGGTAATCACGGCTCGCTTTCCGGTTCGAAAGCTTTGTTCAATCGTTACGCTCTCACCAGTCTCTAGGACAGACAAAGTACCACTAGCGGACACCACACCATCATCCACAAGATCTCTCATATTTTTTCCGACCATCTCCGCCCGAAGAAGACCGCTGATCCGCTCATAAGAATGGTTCAGATAAACGGTATTCGCTTCATTGTCTGTAATATACACGCCATCCTGACAATTCTCCAGTATGTCATCCAGATAATCCTGCTCCAAAGGTAATGTCTCTTTCTGTCGGTTCATATTTTATACTCTCCCACTTTGATGCATTTTTGCACCGAATTGATTACAGTATACATAACATCCCGGCAGAAAGCAACACTCATTTTCACTATAGAATAAAATCATTTCCCATGAGTCAGAAGCGTTCCATACATTTCCGGCCTGCGGTCGCGAAAGATTCCCCAATTCCTGCGGTTTTTTGCCAGTTCATCCAAGTCAAAGGTATGGACACAGACAGACTCTGTCACTCGATCCGCCTGCTCCACAATAACCCCTGTCTGATCCGCAATAAAAGAAGATCCGTAGAACGCCATGGAAGAATCTCCCGCCCACTCTTCACCGATCCGGTTCGATGCGATCACGGGAATCATGTTCGCTGCAGCATGCCCCTGCATGCACCTCTGCCAGTGCGGCTCAGAATCAATCCCCAGCGTCGGCTCACTCCCTATTGCCGTGGGGTAAAGCAAAAGTTCTGCTCCCATAAGCGCCATGCATCTCGCTGCCTCCGGAAACCACTGATCCCAGCAAATTCCCACACCTATATCGGCATACCTCGTCTTCCACACTTTGAATCCAGTGTCTCCGGGCGTAAAATAGAATTTCTCGGCATAGGGAAGACCATCCGGGATATGCGTCTTCCGATATGTTCCAAGCATGCTTCCATCCGCATCGATCACGGCCACGGTATTAAACGCAGTATTGCCAGCTTTCTCAAAAAAGCTGATGGGCAGGACCACCCTCAGTTCCTTCGCAACTGGCAAAAAGTGCTGTACCGCGGCATTTTCCTCCACGGAGGACGCCAGATCCAGATGCACAAAATCCTGAGTCTGGCAGAAATAGGGCGTCTCAAACAATTCCTGCAGCAGAATGATATCCGCACCCTCCGCCGCCGCCCGACGGACAAGGTGTTCTGCCTTCTGCATGGTCTCTTCTTTGTTCCAGCTGCAGCTCATCTGGGTTGCAGCCACGCTTACTTTTCTCATCACAAGCTCCTTTCCGAAAGGCAAACAGTAAGCCATTTTTCCACGGCAGACTACTTGTTCCAACCAGCCCAGAACATCACTGCACTGTCGATCCGGCCACTCTGACGGGTTAGGAAACAAAGCCGCCTGACCGGCAGTCAGTACACTGGCCTGCCGGGAACCTGCTGTGTAATACAGTGAATATTTCCCCCACCGTACACGATCTCCCTGGTATACACCCCCACCGCCTCCCGCTCCGGGAAGAGCTCCTGGATCTGGCGCAGCGCCAGGGCATCATTCTCATCGCCGTACTGCGGCACGATCACACCGCCGTTTACAATCAGAAAATTCAGATAGGATGCAATGCAGAGATTTCCTGCCTCCCGCGGTTTCGTCCCGGGCAGGCGGTCCACCGAAAATCCCTCCTCCAGATACACCGGCTGCTTTGTCGCCGTCACCCTGTGCACCTTCAGCCTGCGTCCCTTCGCATCCGTCATCCGGGACAGCTCCTCATAACACCTGCGGCTGGTCTCATAAAAAGGACAGTCCGGATCTTCCGCATACACACAGGCCACCTCGCCGGGCCGAATAAAACACGCGACGTCGTCCACATGCCCGTTTGTCTCATCCGGGTCTATCCCCTCTGTCAGCCACAACACTTTTTCACAATTCAGATATTCACACAGCATCTGCTCTATCTCTTCCCGCGCCATCTGCGGATTGCGGCCCGGGCTTAACAGACACATTTCCGTGGTCAGCACCGTACCCTCGCCATCCACGTGGAAAGAGCCGCCCTCCAGGACAAACCCCTCCGTGCGATATGAGTCGGCTCCCTCCAGCTCTGAGATTTTCCTGGCCGCGAGATCGTCCTGATCCCAGGGAAAATACAACCCGTCATACAAACCTCCCCAGGCATTAAAGGTCCAATCGCAGGCTCGGAGCCCGCCCTGCCCGTTGACCAGAAACGTGGGGCCACAGTCCCTCACCCATGCGTCATTCGCAGTCATTTCCACCACGCGGATTTCCGGCGGGAGGCTCTCTCTGCAATTGACATACTGCTCCGGTGATGCAAGAAGCATCACCACCTCAGCAAACCTGCTGACAACAGTTGCCACATTCGCAAACGCTCTCTGAGCCGGCTTGGCTCCGTCTCTCCAGTTATCCTGCCTCACCGGCCACATCATATAGATGCGTTTCTGCGGCTCAAATTCTGCCGGCATCCAGTATCCATCCGCTTTCGGCGTGCTTTTCTCAATTCTCCTTGGCATAGTTTCTACCACTTTATAAATCTGTCTGCCCTGACAGACAGATTTACCCTTCCTTACGGCTTTATTCCTCTCTCTGCACCTGCGGGGCACAACTATCCCCCAGTTTGACGTGCATACAGTTTTTTATCATCTCCACACAACCATCAATGCCAAGCGTACTGCTGTTAAGCGTAATGTCATAATTTACCGGGTTTGTCCAGTAATTTCCACCCGTGTAAGCCTCATAGTAAGCCGCCCGGTACTGGTCTGTCCTGGTAATCAGATTATCCGCCGTTTCCGCCGGCACCTTCTGAATCCGCATGATTCGTTCTCTGGTATACTTGCGCGGGGCTTCAATATATACCCTCACCACATTTTTATAGTCCCGCAAAACATAATCTGCGCATTTTCCCACGATCACGCAGGACTCCTTTTTCGCCAGATCGCGAATGATCTTTGCCTGATACTCAAACAACAACTGGTCAGAGACAAATTTATTTAATTTCTCATCGGACCGCCGAAAAATTGGGAAACTCTTGAGCATAGCCCCAAAACTAAAATCCCGGAGCTTCTCATCCACCTCGTTCATTTCCTCTTCCTCGATTCCGCTAAGTTGGGAGGTCAGAGTCAGAATTCGCTTTTCGTAGCACTCAATTTCATAACTTTCCGCCACTTTCGCCGCTATCTCTTTTCCTCCGCTTCCAAACCCTCTGGCCACGGTCACTACAAAATGTTCCATCTTTTTCCTCCTCTACGCTCCGTCCCACAGCGGCTTATGGCAGGCCACAAAATGTCCCGGCTCCACCTCTTTTAACGGAGGAGTCACACAGTCGCAGACTCCCTTTTCACAGTAGGAACACCGCTGGGAAAAGCGGCAGCCCTCACCCACATCCACCGCACTGGGTATATTTCCCGCCAGAATTACCTTATCCCTACGTTTGGAAGGGTGGTTCACCGGGTTGACCTCCATCAGGGCTTTCGTATACGGATGCGCCGTGTGATAAAACAGCTCATGCTTCGGCGCTTTCTCCATAACCGCCCCCAGGTAAAGCACCGCCACCTGGTCGCAGACCCGCTCCACCACACTCAGGTCATGGGAGATAAACATCATCGTCAGTCCCAGCCTGTCCCTCAGATCCAGCAGCAGATTCAGGATCTGGGCCTGCACCGATACATCGAGGGCGGAGACCGGCTCGTCGGCCACCAGAAATTCCGGATCCAGGAGCAGGCATCGCGCGATGGCCAGCCGCTGGAGCTGTCCGCCGCTGAGCTGTCCGGGCATACGGTTCAGCACATCCGCTGGCAGGTTGATCAGCTGCAGGATTTCCACAATCCTGCGGTTCATCTCCGCCTTCGGCATTTTGTAATACTGACAAACCTCATGGAGAGCGCTTCCTATATACTGTTTGGGGTTAAAAGAGGCCAACGGATTCTGGAATACCATCTGCATCTTCCGCCGCAATTCCCGGATTCCCTGTTTATCCAGATTATCGATCCGCTTTCCCTGGAAATACACCTCACCGCTGTCAATCGAAAGCAACTGCAGCACGCACCTTCCCAGAGTAGATTTTCCGGAACCACTCTCCCTTACAATCCCGTAGATCTCCCCCTCCCGGATGGCAAGATCCACATGATCCACTGCGTGGAGCCAGCTCCTCTGCTTATTTCCCGGCAGTACACCCTGGGAGACGGGGAAAAATTTTGTTACATCCCTGGCTTCCATCAACATCTCTCTGTCCTCCCCTTCCCATGTAATTCTGCCGCGCCGTGACAGACCGCATAGTGTCCCGCGTCAAATCTGTGTTTTTCCGGGCA
The DNA here is from genome assembly GCA_021203005.1 of Clostridiales bacterium. GTDB lineage: Bacteria > Bacillota > Clostridia > Lachnospirales > Lachnospiraceae > Eubacterium_I. Next base: position 22,510 of record JAJQCB010000256.1, read on the forward strand.
GATACTACGACAGCGGTCATCCGCCCATTGGCAGCGGGGCGCAAAGGCACAGCCTTCTATCTCATCATACAGAGAGGGCGGCGCTCCGGGGATTGTTATCATCCGTTCTGCCGTATCACTGCCCCTGGGTTTACTCTCCAGCAACGCCTTCGTATACGGGTGCCCCGGGTGATCAAAGATATCAAACACTGTCCCGCTCTCCACAATCTGTCCGGCATACATCACGGAAACGCGGTCACACATCTCCGCGATCACGCCCAGATCATGGGTGATAAAAATAATAGAAACTCCTGTATTCTTCTGGACTTCCCGCATCAGATGGAGAATCTGAGCCTGAATTGTCACATCCAGCGCTGTCGTCGGCTCATCGGCGATCAGCAATTCCGGGTTGTTAATCATCGCCATTGCAATCATCACTCTCTGCAGCAGGCCGCCGCTCATCTCAAAAGGATACTGGTTATATCGTTTTTCCGCCGGGGTAATGCCGATTTTCTCCATTATCTCCAGAGTACGCCGCTTCGCCTCCGCTTTTTTCATCCCGCCATTCTGCAGCAGGACCTCCGCAATCTGCTCCCCTGCTTTCATGATCGGGCTTAAAGAGGTCATCGGGTTCTGAAAAATCATGGACATCTCCCTGCCCCGCAGATGGTTCAGCTCCCCCCTCCTTCAGGCCAAAGACTGATTTCCCATTCACCAGTATCTTTCCCTCATAGGCCACCTTTGTCTCGTCGTGAAGCCGCATGATGGACTTTACCATAACGCTCTTTCCGCAGCCACTCTCGCCCACAATTCCATGAATTTCCCCACGTTTCACGCAGAGATTTACGCCGCGGACTGCCTGGATCAGGCCATTGGGAGTGATGATCTCTACGATCAGATCTCTGATATCTACAATGTCGTCTGTTTTTTCCACTGTCGTATCCTCCCGCCTACACAGCTTTCTTCTCTGCCATCCCGGCCATTCTGGTAATCTTAGCCTTGTATTTTTTTACACTGGGAAGTCTCCGCTGACTCGGGTCCATATACATCTGAATACTGTCCGCAAACAGGTTGAGCGCGATCACAGTCACCGCTATCGCGATACCCGGGATCAGAGCCACCGCCGGAGCCTTAAACAGCAGGGACATCCCGGACTGCAGAATACTCCCCCAGTCCGACTTTGGCAATTGCACCCCCAGCCCCATATAGCTTAAGGAGGCCAGCGCAATGATTGCGTACCCGATGTCGAGGGGCAGCTCCGCCATCAGCGTCGGCAAACAGTTGGGAAAAATATGCCGGAAAATAATCTTTCTGTCGGAATACCCGAGAGCCCGTGCGGTCTCTACATAGGTTTTTGTCTTCTCAGTCAATACCGAAGAACGGGTCAGGCGGGAGATCATGGGGATATAGACAATGCCGGTTGCAAGAACGGCATTCATCTCGCCCTTCCCAAAGAGAGCCACAAAGATCATGGCCAGAACCAGGGACGGAAAGGCCATAAAGACGTCCCAGACACGCATGATCACACTATCCAACAAACCCTCATAATATCCGCAAATCAGTCCAACGGGTATGCCAATCACATCCGCAAAAACCACGACCAGGACCGCATTCAGTATCGTCGTGTGGGCACCCACCAGCATCCGGGAAAACAGGTCCCGCCCCATATCGTCCGTGCCGAACCAGTGGGTAGCACTTACCCCCGCATATGTATTTGCCAGATCGATAGCGTCCGGGTCATAGGGCGCCAGCCACGTCCCGAACACCGAGATAAACAGGATGCAGACCAGCAAAATCGAAGAAATCACCATTGGCGGTGTAAACAGAACGCCAGTTTTCTTTTTCTTATTCATGCTTATACCTCCCGCGTCCTAAATCTTAATTCGGGGATCAAGAACCGTGTACATGATGTCCGAGATCAGTGTAACCACCTGAAATATCAGAAGGATCAGCAGGGTCAGCGCCATGATTACCGGGTAATTATCCTTTAAGATCGCCGTACAGAGCATACTCCCCAGTCCCGGCAGAGAAAAAATCTGTTCTACCAGCACGCTTGCGCCGATCATAGTGCCCACCAGCATGGAAGTGCTGGTGAACACCGGGATCACGCTGTTTTTAAACGCATGTCTCAGTATGATTTTTCTCTTGCCCAGGCCCTTGGCTCTGCAGGTCATGATGTAATCCGCGTTGAGCTGCTCCACCATGGCGTTCCGTGTGATGCGGCCGATCAGCGCCACGTTGCCGAAAGCCAGGCATATGGATGGCGCCCACAGCCGACCGATCAGCTCCGCGAAATTCGCGTAGCTGCCGGTACTCTGGTAGCCAGGCACGAAGGATGACAGCAGGTACAGCAGAATCATTGCCAGCAAAAAACCGGGAACGGAGGTCATGATCAACATCAGTGTGGAGATTGCATAGTCAACGCCGGTATTTTTCTTTAAGGCGCTGAAGATTCCCAGAGGGATGGAGATCACCACGGATAACGCCAT
>JAJQCB010000109.1:0-3000 GCA_021203005.1 Clostridiales bacterium
ATGGAGAACTGGCAGAAGTATTATGAGAATGGCGAGTATCTCCGAGCTGCTGAAATCACCGAAGAGCAAAACTACAACATGATTGATAGCCGTGTCAACAATCTGCCGGAGCCGAGGGTAATTGGCGGGCGTATCTCCGTCCTTGACCGGCTGAAAATCAAGCAGACAGAGATTGCCCGAAAAAATGGGAAGGCAGAACCGGAACTGGCAATGTCTGAGAGCATGGAGCGAAACCGGAAATGACAGAACAGGGCTGTCCAACTTTTTCGTTGGGCGGCTCTTTTTCTATTTGTGGGTTGATTGATGGATAAAAATCTGTATAATGGTATCAGACGAGAGGTGCAGGAAGATGAAAGACAGTGAACTGATCGGGAAGGTACATTCGTCTGTTTATCATCAATGCCAGAAACGCGGTTACGCTGCGCCTGTGGACGTGCTGATGGATGTCGGTGTACTGGATAAGAAGAAATACGAGGACTGGAGATTTGGCAGGATTCCATATCTGGAAGCGGTCTGCACCTGCAATCTCCGTCAGCTTTCCTTTATCATGGCACAGATACGCGCCTATGCGAAGAAGGCCGGTTATAAACCATCCTTTTGCTATTATAAGCAGTGGGGCATGAAAAAGAAAAACGGGCAGGGGCATAAGCCGGTTCGCCAGCTGCGGTTCAGTAAGAGCGGCAATCCGGAAATCGAAAAAGCGTATGCGACGCATTATGTGGATGGTAAGAGAATTGCTGAGATAAAAGCGGAGCAGACGATTCAAGTCAGAAATGAAGAGAGTAATCCGGGTGCGCCGGAGGGAGATGTCGTTTCACTTCATTCATAGAAAGTTTACGGAGAAATTTTGAAAATGCGTTGACTTTCACATCTGATTTGCATATAGTTGTAACAACAGTACCCGACACGCCTCTCAACGATGCGGACCACGTCGGGTCATTTTTTCAGGATCGCATTGGAGAGCATTAAATAATCACATAGATGAATTTTGAAATGAATGATGAGATGAAGCTTTTACAGAAAGTTCAGGATTCTTCAGCCATAGCTGTCTTGTAAAAGGGCTTTTTGTGTGGTATCATAAAGACATCAGAAGAGAGCCATTCCTTCTGATGAACGAGGCAGATATTCTGATTTATCATAGTGGGGTGGTGATTCCGATGGGCGTAAAAGATACGATGACTGCAAAATATATGCAGCGAAATGAAATCTTTGCAGATGCGTTCAATTATTATGTTTACGGCGGCAGGCAGGTCATTGACCCGAACAGTCTTGAGGAACTGGATACACGGGAAATTGGCGTACCATATGGCAGCGCGGAAGATGTGGAACAGCCGGTTCAGAGAATCCGCGATGTCATAAAGTCTGTTACAGCAATGACGAATAAAAAAGCAGCGTTTTTGGTTTTGGCTGTCGAAAATCAAAGCAATGTACATTATGCCATGGCCGTGAAGGATATGGTTTATGATGCCTTGCAGTACGCGAAACAGGTCGAAAAGGCAATCGCATCCCATAAAAAGGCGGGAGATTACAAGGGCGCGGACAGTGACGAATATCTTTCCGGGTTTATGAAAGGTGACAAACTGATGCCAGTAGCGACACTTGTAATCTACTTTGGCCCAAAGGCGTGGGACGGACCAATGTCTATTCACGAGATGTTTGAGTACGATGATGAAGAGATGCTCGCGATTGTCCCGGATTATAAAATCAATCTGATAGCTCCGGAGGCATTAAGCGATGATGATTTTGATAAATTCAATACTTCACTGAAAGAGGTACTGACTTTTATCAAGTATTCCGGAGACGCGGATAAACTGGAAGATGCAGTGAATTCTGATGAAGGATTTCAGCATCTTGGAAGAACGGAAGTAGATGTATTGAACGCTTGCGTAAATGCAAGTTTGACGATGGGTGAAAGCGAGGTGGAGTTGAACGTGTGCCAGGCGATTCAGACGCTCAATCAGCGAGCAGAGGAAAAGGGACGAATTGAAACTCTCGTCCAGAACATCAAAAATTTGATGAAAAACATGGGATTGACTGCTGAACAGGCAATGAGTGTGTTGGATGTTTCTGAAAGTGATCGCGAAGCGATTGCGCCGAGATTCTAAGCTGGTCTTATCCGAAAAAATCCTGTTGAGTAAATCGAAAGCTCCAGTCAGAGATTGTTGTTTCCCTGATTGGAGCTTTTCTTATGTGCGCATATGCGCTTTTGAGTGTTCGTGTGATTTTGCCTGTTCCTGGCCGAGGATACTATCTACGTTTGCGCAGACTGTCCGCAGCTCTTTCTGATAGTCGCGGAAATAATGCCAGGTGTCGGTCTGCGCCTGTTTTTTGACGGTGAGCCTGTCCCGTTCTTCCTTTAAGGCTTTCATAGTTGGGAACTGGCTGTCAGGATATTGCGTTTTCAGATATTTGACAGCGCTTTCATACAGGTCAATCTCTGAACTATGTTCCTGCCGGAATTTCTTCTTGTTGCGGGTTTTCAGCATCTGTCCATAAATTGCTTTATTGGCAAGGTACTGCCCTGTGTAATGTATCTTTTCGTTCAGAACCTTTAACTGCCCCTCAGTTTCCCGGAGCGTTTTTCTGGCGTCGTGCATTTTGAAGGTGACTTCCTCGAAGCTCTCCTGCAAATTTTCTCTGGTGCCGTATTCGTGCTCCTGGACATAGGCAATGGTTTTTGCCATCTGCTGTAGATTGGAGATTTTGATTTTTTGCGCATAGGCACGGCTCTGCTGCGCTTTCACACAGTCCTGAAGATCGACGACCAGATGCAGGTCGGACTTGATAAACAGGATTGTGATCGGGTTGTCCTCATCATACAAAACGGCGTTGGATGCCGGCTCCGCATCGGTGAAAGCTCTTTCGTTTGGAGTTATTCTGATTTTCTCAACAGCCTTCGCATTTTCCGCAAACAGATTCAGCAAAAATTCTTTTTCATATCGAGTCCCCAATGCCCTGCCGGTGATATTTTTATTTCGGTCCGGATGCAGATAGCTGTAC
>JAJQCB010000109.1:3010-3663 GCA_021203005.1 Clostridiales bacterium
AGGATGAACAGGCGCGCCGGTAAAAGCAGGCATAAGATCGATAAAATGCATTATCCGGCGCAGCCGCCCTCAAAAGGGATTGGTTGCGCCGACTTTTTTCATTTTATTTAGATGTTATTCCGTCTTCTTCTGATACTCCCTCGGCGACACCCCGTAATACTCCCTGAATGCCTTATAAAAGTTGCTGCTGTTGCTGTAACCGAGCAACTCGGCCACCTCGCTAACCGGTAGATTCGTTCCTTTTAGCAAGGCAACGGCCCGCTCCATCCGCTGTTCCAGCAGGATCTCGGAGAAGGTCTTTCCAATCTCCTTGGGCAGCAGAGTGGAAATATAGTTCGGATAATAGGAAAAATGCCGTGCAACATCCTGTAAAGTCACGGTGTCAATGTGTTCGCCAATATAGCTGACAATTTTCTCTGAGAGCGTCTGTGTTTTTTCTTTTGGATTGGATTTTTTGTACTGTCGTGCCACCTGCATCATAAGCGCGAGCGTCAGGGGCTTCAGAATTTCCTGGGTGTTCTCCTGGGGCGAAGCGTATTCCACGACCATCAGTTCCAACAGTCTGCGTACAGAAAATTCATCATCAAATTTCAGAAGAATATATTCATCTGAATACTCGTTGATCTGCGGATTCAGGAAGAACTGAAACAGCT
>JAJQCB010000025.1 GCA_021203005.1 Clostridiales bacterium
CCGCAGTCTTTGATGTCGGTGCTCATCTGGTTGACGCTGCGAACGCCGCTGGTGTTCCAGAAAGGGTCACGGAAAAAGTCGTCAAAAATATTCTCTACAAAATTGTCTGCGTAAATGCTTGGTCTCAACATAATGAATTCCTCCTTTATAAAATGTGGCAGATACTGATTGGTAGTATGTGCACTTGTTTTAGTTGTTATACAGGTTATACACCAAATTGTCAGCACTGTCAAGAGGTGAGTGCTAATTTTTTTAAAAAAGTTTCGGAAATACAGGGTTTTCAAGGGGTGAAAAGAGGGGAAAAGGGCGATTTTGTCATATTTGTGTCATATTTTTTGAAAAAAGATGAGCCGCAACCCGGTTTTTGTTCCGGATAGCGGCTCCTGTGTTATCCGATTTTCTGTTGTATGGCGTCCACTTTTTCCTGAATCTGTTCAAAGTCCAGATGCGTATATACATCCATTGTGATTGCGGGAAATGGGGATCCAGATACCGGTGATTTTCTGTTCGTCACAAAATTGGAAGATACCTGGATCTGTCGGAACGGTTTTTTATAATGCTAACCGAGATTGGGAAAGTGACTTGAAAACACTGTTGGACAGGGTATGAAGAGCTCAAATTATTCATAGGAACAAGGAGCGCGACTTTTCTCGTCTGTAATTATAATGGTGTTCAAAAAATAAGGAACCCGGTTCCGGAGAATGGTATTAAATTTGCCTTATATACAAATAGTTAAACTTAACGGAACCGGATTCCGGAATTAGGATTGAGATAAAAAGTGGCATTTTGATAATAGATATGGTATGATTACATAAATACAGGGGATAGGATAACAGAAAGGGGAGTCGCAGAATGCCGGTCAATAACATGAAACTTCCGATTGGAATTGAAGATTTTAAAGAAATCCGGACAGCCGGTTTTTATTATGTCGATAAAACAGGCCTGATCAGGGATCTCCTGAACAACTGGGCAAAAGTGAATCTCTTTACCCGTCCCCGCCGCTTCGGAAAAAGCCTCAATATGAGCATGCTGAAGTATTTCTTTGATATAGGGGACAATGAGGTTCTGTTTCAGGGACTGGAAATTGCGAATGAGACGCAGCTTTGCGACGAATATATGGGGAAATTTCCTGTAATCTCTGTTTCTTTAAAGGGAATTAATGCGCCATCGTTTCAAATTGCATTTGATATGGCAGTAGAAACAATCAATACGGCAGCACGACAGTTTCAATATCTTCTGGATAGTGATTGCCTGTCGGAAGTTGAAAAAAGTGCTTTCCGAGAGTTGCTCCGCAGAGATATGGGCGAGTCTGTATTATATGGCAGTCTGAAAGTTTTATCCGAACTGCTTATGAAACACCATGGGAGTAAGGCCATTATACTGATTGATGAATATGATGTGCCGCTTGCGAAAGCCCATGAGAACGGCTATTACGATGAGATGGTGTTTTTGATACGGAATCTGTTTGAGCAGGCGCTGAAAACAAATGACAGTTTGCAGTTTGCGGTGCTGACCGGCTGCATGAGGATATCCAGAGAAAGCATCTTTACAGGATTGAATAATGTATCCGTCTTATCTGTGGCAGATGTGGAATTTAATGAGTACTTTGGCTTTACGGATGACGAAGTAAAGGAAATGCTGGAGTGTTATGACCTCACGAAATACTATGAAGTAGTGAAAGAATGGTATGATGGATATTTGTTTGGGAAAACATCTGTATACTGCCCGTGGGATGTTATTTGTCATGTAAGGAAACTGAATGCGGATCCTGATGCATTGCCGGATAATTACTGGATTAATACGAGCGGAAACGATGCTGTGCGGCGTTTTATCAGGGAATCTGATAACAGCGCCAGCACAAAGCGTGAAATTGAGAGTCTGCTTGCAGGCGAAGCTGTTGTGAAGGAGATTCATCAGGAACTGACCTACCGTGATATGTATTCTTCTATTGAAAATATATGGAGTGTTCTGTTCATGACCGGATACCTTACACAGAGAGCAAGGCGGGAAGATACCCGTTTCGAGCTGGTTATCCCGAACAGGGAAATACATTCTATTTTTGCGACACAGATCATGGATCTGTTCAGAGAAAATGTGAAGAAAGACGGTGAAGGTGTCAAACGATTCTGCGAAGCGCTGAAGAACGGAGATGAAAAGGGGATTGAAAGCCAGTTTGGTGCTTATCTGAGAAAAACAATCAGCCTGCGGGATACATTTGTGCGAAAAGAACGAAAAGAAAATTTTTATCACGGCATTTTGCTTGGAATTCTTGGCACAAAAGAATCTTGGGCAGTTTCGTCAAACGGTGAAGCCGGTGACGGTTACAGTGACATCCAGATTGAGATTGTAGATGAAGAGATTGGAATTATCATAGAGGTAAAGTATGCAGATAGTGGTAATCTGGATGCGGCGTGTCAGGAGGCTTTGGATCAGATCGAAAAAATGCACTATGATGAAAATCTGAAAGATGACGGGATTGACCACATCCTGAAGTATGGAATTGCCTGTTATAAAAAGCGATGCAGAGTGATGCTTGCGGACAACTGAAGCTGACACCAACTTTGACACCAAAATTGTAAAAAATGACACCAAATGATGCAACCAGACAAAAAGCAGCAGATGCCGGAAAGCCTTGTAAAATGGGCATTCCGGCATCTGTTAACGTAAGACAAAAATCAATCAGCTTTTCCAAGAGGTGATATGTGTTTGATCAAATGAAAGGGACGCCTGCAGACGCCCCTTTCTCAAACAAAGTTATCTGTATTTCAATGCAATCTTTTTTCACTGCCGGCTATCTTCTGATACGCATGATCCGGAAATAATTTCTACTCCAGCCCTAACACGATTGTAGTCAGCGCTTCCCGCAGGTCTACCATCAGACTTCTCTCCAATAAACCGACCGGCTCGCCATCTACCAGAACCAGACAATCTTCGCTGTCATACTGATAAATCTCAACCGCAACCGAAGAATACTTCTCATCGGACATCTGCAGCGTGATAGACAATTCCAGCGTGTCGCCGCTCTCCTCATCGGTAAACGAATCAATGGTCAGAGCATCCACCGCAGTCATTGCAGTATCAATGTCAATTTTCTGCTCGTCAATAAGGTAGACATACCCGGACTCTTCCTCTGTATCTTCCGAAGAATCTTCAGAGGAATCCTCTGTCTCATCTTCCTCATCTGTACCGTAGGTTTCCTCATATTCTGCCTCATCCATGGCAGTCACCTCATAGGTTTCCCCGTCAACGGTAAAGGAAAAGCCGGTTACCTCATCCCAGTCTGCACTGAGCACAGAAGTCGGGCGCAGGTCATCATAAGTCACGGCACTTAAGGTATCGTAATCGGAACTGTCAAGCTGATAAATAATTTCACTGTCTCCGACACGAAGATAGGTTGTGACCGTATTATCCTCATCTTCCTCGTCCGCGGTCTCGGTGACCAGGCCGATATAGATGACAACTTCCACATCCTCTGTCTCAACTTCGGTTTCCTCTGCCTCCGCATCTTCTTCCGTAGTGCCGTCATCATTCGTATCCGATGTGTCGTCCCCCGTGGTATCTGCTGTATCCGTATCGGAACTTTCTTCGTCTTCCTCATCTTCTTCGGTCTCGACTTCCACCTCTGTCGTACCCGTTACGGTGATCGTGTAGACCGGGTCATCCAGACCGTAATCAGACAGGTCAACATCTGAAGCGGTGTAGGTCACATAATCCGTCAGACTTAAGGAAGCCAGCGAGCTGAGATAACTCTCCATCAGACTGTCGTCCAGCATCAGATAGGTACCGTCGTCCTCCACCTGATAATAATTGTAGCTGTCTGTGTAAGAATAACTGCCATCCGGATCGTACACCGCATCCAGATCAGCTTTTCCGGAGACAGTCATTTCCTCCAGTGTAACGATAGAAGGAATCTCATCCTGCTGCATAAAGTCATCCCGTTCCGTGGAAATATCCTCTAAGATATCTTCCTCGACCAGGTAAACTTTGCCGTCCCCGATCTCAATGTAGCGCTGCTCATCCATTGTAGAATAGTCTCCGATGGAAACCACGATTTCCTCGTCCTCCGTGGTGAGCGTCACCGTGCACTGGGGATCCTCCAGACCGTACTGACTATAGTCTTCCACATCATCAATGATAAAGCAGGCATGCACTTCCTCAAACCAGGACAGGAAATCCTCCAGCGTTTCCTGATTCACCGGGAAATCTGCATCGTTGCTGTCATACCAGACATCATCTGTCTGTTCAAACTCTAATGTCTCCTCTTCGTATGTCCAGGAAACACTGGTGAGCGTCCCCTGATCCAGACTTAAGATTACTTCATCTGTCGTATTAATGCTGTCCACATGCTGTGTCACGACCCGCTCCACGCCGACCACTGCGCAGAGTGCTGCCACAACAATCCCAAGAATCAGCAGTTTTTTCGAACGCTTCATGATTTTTTTCTCCTCCTAACCATATCTTCGATACCGAAAAATAGATAGCACAGCGGAATCACGGCAATCAGACACACTTTGATGATATTTGCCTGGCTTGTGCTGATTGTCAGGTAGCTATAGCTCAGAGACTTTGACCGTATAGAAATGGAATCCGTCTCTCCAATCAACCAGGAAACAGCATTCATCACAAAATCAGAGTTGGCGCCGGATGAGTACGACACATAGGTATCTTCCATAATACCGTCTGAACTGATCCAGATCATCATGGCGCCGCTGTCGGAATCCTCCACGGAAACGGCGACCGAGAATTCTCCGTCGATATCACCATCTTCTTTATCATAGGTGTCCAGACTGTAGCCGGCAATCTTGGAAAAAGATTCTGAAGTCGTCGTCAGAAGTGAGGTCACCGTCACACTGTCATCCGTGTCCCCGATTGTCAGACCCTGGGCAATCGGCACAATAATGTAATTGTTGCTTTCGGAAAGTTCTGACGTAATATCAGAATCCCCCAACTCCGGCAAAAGCACATAAGGATAGCCGAACGCATAGTTGTCACGGTTTCCCTCCACGACAATACCCTCCTCCGCTGTGATTCCGTAATTCTCCAGGACAGAGTGGAGATTTGTCATTTCATCCTCTTCCTGCGGTCCGGACATAACAAAGAGACGGCCGCCTTCATCCATGTATTCTGTCAGCATGTCAGCCTCCTCCTCAGAAATATCACTGGTCGGAGCGTAGACCAGAATCGCGTCCGCATCCTCCGGAATCTCGTCTACCGTCAGCAGGGAAAGCTCCTCTGTCTCAATATTTGCCTTTTCGATACTGTCAGACAAGCTTTCCGAGAGATCCGACTCTCCATGTCCTGTCAGCAGATAGATGACCGGCAGATCTTCGCTGACCACATAATCAATCGCCGTTGTAATCTCACTTTCCCCGTCAAAAGAGGAAGATACAGAACCTGTCGTATAATAATCGGAGTAGTCACTCTCATAGATATCACTATAGGCAATATATCGATAGGTGTCACCGGATTCCACAATCAGAGAATTATTTTCCACCGTCTCATCCGTATACTGGGAAGCAAATGTCGGATAAATATCCGGGTTTTTCTTTTCCACTGTGATATTGTCGCTGAGGGCATCGTAGACATTCAGCAGCTTCTCAATCACGGTGTCCTCTTCTCCCTCCTGCGTAATCCAGTAAATAGTAACTTCTTCTGTGAGATTCTGCGCTACGGATTTGGTGGAGGAAGTAACCGAATAGAGCTGAGTAGCCGAAATATCAAATTGTGTCCAGGTGCTGGGCAAAGAAGATACTGCTACGTTTGCCAGAACCAGAATTGCCAGGACAATTACCGTGACAATAAAACTGTAACCGCCCACCTTCGCAGTCCGGGTATTTAAGGCATCCATGCTCTGTTTTCTATTTCGTTTCAAATTACGTTTTTCCGTGTTTTTCAACTTGCTCATCCGTTATACCTCCGTTTCTCCAGAGCCTGCACACAGAGGAACAGGAAGAAAATGATCACACTGGCAAAATATACCAGCGCAGTCAGATCAAATACACCATTTACAAAGGTATTAAACCGGGTATACAGGCTCAGGTTTCCCATGATATTCGGAAGAAGACCCTCAAGAATCGTGTTATCATACAGATAAGCGATCAGCACTGCCGCCGCCAATACCACAGCAACCAGAATCCCTGCAAAATTCGACTTTGTCAGCAGACGCACGATAAGCGCCACCAGCGCGATCACAACAGCAAGGCCGATGACAGACCCCACAGTCGTAGAAGACACATACTCGGAAAGAGTGTCACAGTAATAGGCAAAAAGCATCACGACAATACAGATACCCACCGCCATGCTCTGGGATTCCGTCAGACAGCTGACAAACATTCCCATACTCATCAATGCCAGTCCGAGAAGGAAAAACGCCAGGATAGATCCATAAGAAGTCGGCAGATAGACATCGCCAAACCGGGAAAAAATCAACGGATAAAAACTGATAATTGCCATCGGAATTGCAAAGATGACCAGCATAGAGAGAAATTTCCCGATCACGATTCCTGTAGTAGAAACGGGCAGAGAAAAAAGCAGCTGATCCGTTTTCTGGCTCCGCTCCTCGGCCATAATCCGCATGGTCAGAATCGGCACCAGAATAATAAAGGTAATGGAGATAAAATTCAGCACGTACTCAAAATTCGCGATGGAAGCATTGATGTTATACATTAACGCCCCGATACCGGTAAACACCAGCAGGAATGCGCCGAATACGTAAGTTCGCATGCTGTGATGGTACAGCGCCAATTCATGTTCTAATACTGCAATCATTCCGTTTCGGCCTCCTTTTCTGCGGTTTGCTGCCGTGCCTGATCCGTCCGGTTTTCCGAATTTTCTTCTTCCTCCGGATTCGGGTGCTCAGGTTCCTCCGGCTCCGACTTAGCGCTCATACGCGGTGTTTTTGCCGCCCCTTTCTTATGGTTCCCGTCTATCGATGCAGCTTCCGATTGTGTCTCTGTATTCACGGCGGGAACATATCCTCCCTGGTCACTGGTAATCTTCATAAAGATATCCTCCAGTGTCGCAGTGACCGGGTTCAGCTTCTGCAGAACCGCCCCGTCCCGTGCATAGGCGAGAAAAACTTCCCGGCAGACCTCTGTCGGGTTTTCATCCCCAACCGATAACAGAGCGCTGCAGAATGTCTTGCTCTCCTCCTGTATTTTAATAGAAGTAATTCCTTTGACAGGTGCAAGCAGCTTCCGCATTTTCGTTGCCGAGGTTTCACAGCAAACTTCCACCATATTACCGGCGGATAAAGCCTTTCCTAAATTCTCGAGCTTGTCAAAAACGACCAGATGCCCCTTATGAATAATAAGTACCTCATCACAGATTGCCTGAATTTCCGACAAAATATGAGAGCTTAAGATAACCGTATGTTTCCGGCCAAGCATTTTTATCAGTTCGCGTATCTCAATAATCTGAGCCGGGTCGAGGCCGACCGTAGGTTCATCCAGAATAATAATCTCAGGATTGCCGAGTAACGCCTGGGCAATGCCGACACGCTGACGATAACCTTTGGACAGATGGCGGATCATTTTATCCGCAACCTCTTCAATCTTAGTTTCCGCAATCACCTTTGCAAGCTCCGACTGTATCTCCTGCCGCTTCATCCCTTTTGCACGCGCTACAAAATGCAGGTATTCCCCCGGAGTCTGATCCATATAAAGCGGCGGCACCTCCGGAAGATATCCGACAAGACTCTTGGCCTCTTTTGGCTGTTCAAAAATATCATATCCGCCAATCTTCACCTCTCCTGATGTCGCAGCCAGGCAACCGGTGATGATATTCATCGTCGTCGTCTTGCCGGCGCCGTTCGGCCCGAGAAACCCGTAAATCTTGCCGGGTGTGATGGTAAACGACAGGTCAGAAACCGCAGTATGGTTGCCATACTGCTTTGTCAAATTTTTTACTTCAATCAATCTGTGTCCTCCTTCCTATTGCAGGGAATGGCTGCATCATACCCATTTTGTCATCCTGATCATATGATGGGAATGGGAAAACGCATGAAATCGCTATGTCATATCGCAGTCTTTCTGCGCATCGCCTCAATCCCATTCGTTTTTAATGACTAATACAAAATACCGGGCATAATATTCTACATTTACCCTGCGAATGTGTAAATTTTACATAGATTTATTGAATTATATGTGAAGAAAATGTGGAAAATTGTGAATATTGTGTGATCCTTATCTCATGTTAGATAAACATTTTGCCCAAATACCCGACATTTCATGTGACGCATCCATTTGCAGATAGGACCTATTTGATACACTGAATTACAAAAAAGTCAATTACGATTATGTTTATTGTGATTATAATAATTTGAGAAAGTATACAAGTCAAGGGAGAATCAGAGATTGCATGTACGGATTTTGAATCCAGGCTCTATATTCTGGAGGCATAATGGTAACAAAGAAGAAATGGCGGTGGGAATTATTTCTGTCGTTGTTTCAGTTTTGTATAGCATGTGCATTGCGTGCTAAAACATGAAAAGCACAATTGCATTGTGTGCTTTTAATAAAACGGAATGGCGAAAATTGTTCAAAACGACGGAATTAAAAAAAACTGGGAAAAAGAGTTAAAATTTGAAAATTTCTGTGCTAATCTTTGCATAAAGAGATAGCACACAAAAGCACGCAAATAGACTAAAAAGCACGCACACGCCGGGGATTATTTCAGGCGACAGACAGGAGGGGAAAGCAAATGCTCGACAAAAACAAGGTGCTGGAAGACGCCGGTTACGAGGGTTATATGGTGGTTGAGGCGGAGCAGGATCCTGCGAAAGCCAATCCGCTGGAATATGCCATGAAAGCAAGAAAATATATTTCTGAAAAAACAGGACTGTAATGAAACATATAAAGGAGGACATTATGAGCGAAATGATCAGAAAACAGTATTGTGTGAACGGTGAGTGGAAAGATTCCAAGACGGACAAGTGGATGCAGGTTACGAATTCCTCGACAGGAGAAGTGATGGCGGAAGTGCCCTGCTGTACCGTGGATGAGGTGGAGGAGGCGATCGCCGCGGCTGACGCCGCGTTCCCGGAGTGGTCTGCGATGTCTCTGTCAAAGCGCACCCAGATGATGTTCAAGTGGCGTACGATTCTTCAGGATCATCTGGAGGAGCTGGCGCTTCTGTGCTCGAAGGAACTCGGCAAGACTTTGAATGAGGCAAGAGGAGATGTCCTAAAGGCGATTGAGCCGACAGAGCTGGCCTGCGCTACGCCGTACATTACGCAGGGCAATGCATCCCTTCAGGTTACGACCGGTTTTGACACCGCTTCCTACCGTGCGCCGCTCGGCGTTGTGGCGGGCATCGTTCCGTTTAATTTCCCGGCCATGATTCCCTGGGGATGGATGGTACCTCTTGCGATTGCTACCGGCAATACGGTGGTTCTGAAGGCGGCATCCCAGACACCGCTGACTTCCATGCGGATCATGGAGCTGTTTTATGAGGAGGGCGGTTTCCCTAAGGGCGTTGTGAATCTGGTTACCTGCTCCAGAAATGAATCTGAGATTTTTCTTACGGATCCGCGGATCAAGGCGGTTACCTTTGTCGGCACCACAACGGTCGGAAAACATATTTATTCCGTTGCCGCTGCGAACGGAAAACGGGTGCAGGCACAGTGTGAGGCGAAAAACCATGCCCTTGTCCTTGAGGACTGTGACCTGGAGAGCACCGTGAACGCAATCATCAATTCTACTTACGGATGCGCCGGGATGCGCTGCATGGCTCTTCCGGTGATCGTAGTACAGGAGAGCATTGCGGATCAGTTTGTCGCTCTTCTTAAGAAGAAAGCGATGGCCATGAAAGTCGGATGCGCTTATGATCCCGAGACAAATCTGGGACCGGTTGTGAGTGCAAAGCATAAAGAATCTGTGTGCAACTGGATTCAGAAAGGAATCGATGAAGGAGCAGAGCTTGTGCTGGATGGCCGTGACATCGTTGTTCCCGGATATGAAAATGGATTCTTTGTGGGACCGACGATCCTGGATCATGTGACTCCAGATATGACGGTCGGGACGCGCGAGATCTTCGGGCCTGTGACCACGATCAAGAGAGTGAAAGACTTCGAGGAGGGTCTTGCGGTCATGAATGCGAATCCGTTTGCGAACGGCTCCGCGATCTTTACACAGAGCGGATATTATGCTCGTCAGTTTGAGATGCGGACAGACGGCGGTATGGTCGGAATCAACGTGGGCATTCCGGTTCCGTCAGCTTATTTCCCGTTCTCCGGAAATAAGAATTCTTTCTTCGGAGATCAGCACGTGCTTGGTATTGATGGTGTGCGTTTCTATACGAGAGCGAAGACTGTCACAAAGCATTGGTATGATGAAGAGTCTGCGAAAAAAGCCATGGACACATGGGAGGGCACGGTAGAGAGAATTTAGGCCTTTGAACGGTTGGAAAAGCACGCAGACATTTTGCATGCTTTTTCTGCCTATGGTATGCGCGGGGGTGCGTAGGGAATATGACAGTTGTGTTGTCCGCACCCTGCGCGGCGAGTATAAGGCACAGGTCGCCTTCTGCTCGATTATTGTGCATGGAAAGCGCAGGGACAGATAAATAAGGCGGAGAAAGGGGATGGAATATGGCGGTAACGATACAGGATATTGCGCAGCGCGCCGGAGTTTCCAGAGGAACTGTGGACAGAGCCCTGAACAATCGGGGGCGGGTCAATCCGGAAGTCGCAGCCAGGATATTAAAGCTGGCGGATGAAATGGGTTACGTCCCGAAACACAGGAGGGCTGACAAAGGCATTCTTAAGCTGGGCATTGTGACGCAGTTGTCGAAATCATCTTTTATGCTGGAGGTCAACCGGGGGATACAGAAAGCGAGAGACGAGCTGTCTGAATTACAGATAGAGGTTTTGTTAAGAGAGAGTGTTTCCGTGAATGCGGAAGAACAGCTCGCGGCGATTGATGAACTGGTTGCGGCGGGAATACAGGGCCTGGCGCTCATGCCGGTTGACAGTGAGTGTATCCGCGAAAAGATAAATGAGCTGACGGAGGAGAGGAAGATTCCGGTTGTGACATTCAACTCGGATATCGTCGGCACCAGGCGGAGCTGTTTTGTCGGCATGGATAACAGGAAGAGCGGCCAGACAGCGGCAGGATTGATGGGAATGCTCACGGGAGGCGTGGGAAAGGTGATGGTGATCACCGGATTTTTCGGCAATAATGTCAATAACAGCCGCGTGGACGGGTTTGTCGGGGAAGTGAAAAAGTCCTATCCGGAGCTGGAAGTCACCGGTGTGCAGGGCAGCTTTGACAACGATAAGGAAGTCGAAAAGATTATTGTGAATACCATGATGGATATTCCGGATATAAACGGACTTTTCGTGGTATCCGGAGGACAGGAAGGGATTGAGCGGGCTTTCAGCAGCCTGAATCTGAAGAGAAGGCCTTTTACGATTATCTATGACCTGACGCCGGAGAACATCGACGCGCTGGAGAGAGGCGTGGCGGATTTCCTGATTGATCAGGACGGATATGTACAGGGATATGAGCCGCTGCATCTTCTCACGGACATTATACGCAGGAAAAATGAGATCCGGGAGGAATATCACTTTACGGACATCAATATTAAGACGAAATACAATATCTGAACATCAGCAATAAGGACAGGGAACTTTAAAAAGGAGGAGGAATCATGCAGTACATACAGTTTGATGAGTCAAGACCTCTGGATCTGGTGCTGCTCGGAAGAATCGCGATTGATTTTAACCCGGCGTACAATGATCAGGTGAAAGAAGAATTCAAACCGCTGAAGAAAGTTCATATGTTTGAGAAATTCGTGGGAGGTTCTCCGGCGAATATAGCGGTGGGCGTTACACATCACGGGATGAAGGCGGGTTTTTTTGCAAAGGTTTCTGACGATCAGTTCGGAGATTTTGTCACAGAGTATTTTGAGGAACAGGGGATTGACACGAGCCATATCACGAGGTGTACGAACGGGGAAAAGTTGGGGCTGACATTTACGGAGATGCTTTCTCCGAAAGAGAGTCATATCCTGATGTACCGCAACAGCATTGCGGATCTGCAGCTTAGTGTGGATGATATCGATGAGGAGTATATCAGGAGCGCGAAGGCAATTCTGATCTCCGGCACTGCTCTTTGTGAGAGCCCGTCCAGGGAGGCGGCCATCAAAGCGGTTATGCTGGCAAAGAAGACCGGCACGAAGATTATTTTTGATATTGATTACAGAGAATACAACTGGAAGAACAGTGACGAGATATCCATCTATTATTCGACGGTGGCAAAAGAGGCGGATATTATCATGGGCTCCAGGGAAGAGTTTGACCTGACGGAAAAGCTGATTCAGCCTGGCATGACGGATGAGGAGAGCGCGGCACTGTGGCAGAGTTATCGCGCGAAGATTGTAGTCATCAAGCATGGGATGCAGGGCTCGACCGCTTATACGTGCGACGGGGAAAAATTCAGTATCAAGCCGTTTCCGGTGGAGGCCAGAAAAGGGTTCGGCGGAGGAGACGGATACGGCTCCGGGTTTTTGTACGGACTGTACCAGGGCTGGGAGATCATAGACTGCCTGGAGTTCGGATCGGCGGAGGCCTCTATGATGGTCCGCAGCAACAACAGCTCCGATTCCCTGCCGGGGCCGGAGGAAGTGTTCGCGTTTATCAGCGAGGAAAAAGAAAGGTATGGCGAAATGATTGCCAGAGTATAAATAAAAACATGAATAAGGAGAAATTACTATGACTTCAAAAGAACGTGTATTGGCCACCTTAAACCATCAGCAACCCGATAAAGTAGCAATTGACATTGGCGCGGCTTACACAACAGGCATCAGTGTCTGTGCGTTGGCTAAACTGCGTCGTTATTATGGTCTCCCTGTCAAGGATAATATGGATGTTTACGAAGTAATGCAAATGCTTGGGAAAGTGGACGATGATATTCGTCGCATTCTGGGGGGTGATGTCGTTGGTTTAAATCAGACAACCAGTTTTGTTGGTGTTCCAAATCAGGGGCGAAAAATGACCCGGTTCACTATGCCGGATGGTACCAATACTCTCATCAACGCGGAAAACGAATGGGATGTTTCCGATGACGGGCGTATCTTCTTATATCCTCAGGGAAACCGTTCGGTCGGACCAAGCGCAGTGATGCCAGCCGGCGGTTATTTCTGGGATGCTATTGATCGCGCCCCTGCGCTTGATCCTGATATTGATGAAGAAGATCTCACTCCGCTGGAGGATTTTAAAAATTTCTTTTCCATTTATACCGATGAGGAAGCACGCTATTTTGAACGCGAAGCGAAACGGCTCAATGAAGAGAGCGGGTGCGCCGTTATTGGTCTTTTTGGAAAAGGATCTATTGGCGACCCATCTTCCTATCCAGGGCCGGCAGAACTGGCGCCAAAAGGCATTCGAGGTTTTGCAGACTGGCATATGGCACAGCTTATGTTCCCAGACTATTGTCACGCAGTCTTTGAGATGCAAACCGAATGCGTTTTGAAGAACCTTGAAATATATAAGCAGGCTTGTGGTGATAATATCCAGATGATTGTTATAAGCGGCACTGACTTTGGCAATCAGAGAAGTCAGATGATTTCAACCGAATTATTCCGCGAAATGTATAAACCGTATTTTAAACGTATGAATGATTGGGTACATCGGAATACCTCTTGGAAAACATTTTACCATAGCTGTGGCGCTGTTTACAATCTACTTGACGATTTTGTGGAAATGGGGGTAGACATTCTTAATCCTGTCCAATTAACTGCGGATGGTATGGATGCACACAAATTGAAGGAAAACTATGGCGACAAGCTCGTATTCTGGGGAGGCGGCGTTGACACACAGGTCATGCTTCCGCAAGGTTCACCTGAAGAAATCAAGGCACAGGTACGTGAAAACCTGGACATCCTGGCTCGTGGCGGCGGTTATGTATTCAACACCATTCATAATATTATGGGTGATGTAAAGCCGGAAAATATTGCAGCCTGTTTTGAGGCGGCCCGAGAATTTACATTTTCATAATAAGTTTCCATTGTCGACTTAAGAGTAAAGTATCTATACGGAGGAGAGGTATAATATGGGCGAAAAACTCGAACAAAACGAACGATTAAGTTTCAGAGAAAAATTTAGTTATGGTTGTGGAGAAATATCCTGTAATTTTGTGTTCAGTATTGTCACTGCGCTTTTGGTAACATTTTACACCGACTACGTCGGTGTATCTGCAGCAACTGTCGGCATAATTATTGCAATTTCTCAAGTATTTAACGGTGGCTCAGACATTTGCGCTGAATTTATTGTTGATCGAACTCGTTCCAAATACGGCCGAGCCCGCGTTTGGGAACTGCGTATGGCCATTCCCTATGCAGTTGCTGCTACCCTATTGATGACCGTTCCGCAAGCCGGTGCCTGGGCACAGGCAATTTATATCTTCATAACTTACAATCTGATGCTGACGGTGGTATTTACATTAACTCAGCTTCCATTCGCAACTGCTCTGAGCTATATGACCAGATCGCAGACTGAACGGGCGAAAACCAATATCATCCGCATGACAATGAGTCCGATCGGTAACATTGCATGTACATTAACTTTCATCCCGCTTGTCAATCGCATGGGCGGCGGACAGGATGCATGGGTCAAATTGACCGCAGCATTTGGTGCAGTTTCAGCGGTTTTGATGTTAATCTGCTTCTTCAACACGAAAGAACGTGTGGAAGTACTTGATGACGTGGGCGGTGACAAAATTCCCTTGCGGCGCGCTATTCCTGCCCTCTTTAAAAATAAGTATTTTATAATTCTGTTCTTCCTTTTTGTCATCATCGCATTTTATCAGACGACTTTTGGCACTATGCTAACTTATTACTGTAAGTGGAATCTGGGCAATGATGAATTGATGGGTGTTGTCAATCTGGCGACGCAGGTCGCTATTATCATTGCTACACCATGTCTGGGTCTTATAATCACAAAAATTCATAACCGTACATGGGTAATGATAGGCGGTTTACTGATCACTGTTGGATCCTTGATTGTACTTGTTGATCCTTCAAGCATTTTAGTCATGTGGGCAGGTGCACTGCTTCGTGGTTTGGGAAGCGCATGCGTGTTTGCTGTTATGTTCTCCATGATTACAGACTGTGTTGAATATGGTCAATGGAAGACGGGATTGCGAACACCAGGCGCCATTCAATCGGCAGTTACTTCCGGGCAAAAATTCGGACAGGGCCTATGTTCTGCTGCTATCGGCTTTATTATGCAGGCCGGAGGATATCATTCAGAAGCTGGCGTCACTGTGCAGAGTCAGCAGGCACTGGACACAATTTTTAACTTGTTTGTATATGGTATTGCACTGATTGGTATTGCCATGATTGTTCTGATGCTATTCTATCATTTGGATAAAGAATATCCGCAAATTATCAGGGAATTGCTGGAACGCGAAGATAAAGTACGCCAAGAAAAAGCCGATCTGACAATATGAATCGACAAAACTATCCCGGCAGAAATAGAATAACTGCTCATGGCGAAATGATTGCCAGAGTATAAATAAAAACATGAAATTAAGGAGGAAATTATTATGGCATCTCAGGTATTAAAAATCGGCGTTGTAGGGACGGGAGCGATCGGAAGGACACATATCGAGCGGATCAATGAGAAGCTGCAGGGGGCGCGGGTGACTGCCTGCTCCGATATCAATGCGGACTTCGGCCGGGCCGTGGCGGGGAAATACGGATGCACGTTCTACGAGGACGGAGAAGCGATGATCGCATCCGATGATGTGGATGCTGTTGTCGTGACTACACTGGATCCGTTTCATGAGCAGTATGTGATGGCGGCGATCTGTGCAGGGAAGTACGTATTCTGTGAGAAGCCGCTGGCGCCGCAGGCGGAGGCCTGTAGGCGAATTGTGGAAGCAGAGATTGCCGGAGGAAAGCAGCTGGTTCAGGTCGGGTTTATGAGAAGATATGACCCGGGCTATCGCCAGTTGAAAAATGCGATTCAGGAGCGCACCTACGGGGAGCCGCTGCTGCTTCACTGTGCGCACAGAAATCCCGCGGTAGATTCCGGCTATACCACGGCGATGGCTGTGGAGAATTCCTTGATTCATGAGATCGACGTCGTGCGCTGGCTGCTGGATGAGGATTATGCGACCGCGGAGGTGGTTTTTGCCAAGAATACGAGAAAGGCGCACGAAGAACTGATGGACCCGCAGGTTATGATCCTCACGACAAAATCAGGAGTCAGGATTGATGTGGAGGCTTTTGTAAATACCGGACATTGCTATGATATCAAGTGCGAGGTGGTCTGCGAGGATGCGATACTGAATCTGCCGCAGCCTGCCACGATTGAGATCTGCGAGGATGCGCGGAGAGGGCATGCGATTGACAGTGACTGGTCCACACGTTTTGTCGATGCTTACAACGCGGAGATGCAGGAATGGATCAATGCGACAAAAGAGGGGCGGGTGGACGGACCCACTGCATGGGACGGTTATGTCGGCCAGGTGACGGCGGCAGCCGCGTCGAAAGCCCGCGATACGCAGACGGTTGTATCGATCGAGTTGGAAGATAAACCGGAGTTTTATAAATAGGAATAAACAGAAACAGATGATCACAGGAGGCCAGAAGAGATGAAAATAGCATTTGATGTGGATGTGCTGGCAAAACAGCAGATGAGCATTAACCGGATGGTGCACCAGGTGGCGGACTGGGGATATAAATATATCGAACAGTCCCCGCATCCGAGGATCAATCCGTTTTATAAGCACCCTCTTTTTTCAAAGGAGTGTGAGGCGGAGTACAGACAGGCGCTGAAGGAGACGGGCGTGGAGATTTCCTCCTTTATCGTTGTATACCGGTGGTCCGGTCCGACTGAGGAACAGAGACGGTGCGCGGTGGCAAACTGGAAGCGGATGATTGAGATTGCGGTGGATATGGGAGTGCCTGTCATCAATACGGAGTTGTCCGGCGACCCGAATCAGGCGGAGATCTGCAACGGCATGTGGTTCCGCTCGATGGAAGAACTGCTCCCGATCATTGAGCGGGAAGGGCTGCGGGTAGAGATCCAGTCCCATCCCTATGATTTCTGTGAGCTGAACAATGAGACCTGCGACATGGTGAAATCCTTCCGCTCCCCGAACCTGGGATATGTATATTCTTCCCCACACGGATTTTTCTATGACGAGGGAAAAGGGGATGTGCGCTCCATGCTGAAGTATGCGGGAGATGAGCTGACCCATGTGCTCTTTGCGGATACCTTTAACCAGACCCTGGATTGCCGTTACATCGCGAATCCGCCCTGGCTGAACGAACGCGGGAAAGCGGATGTGACGATCCATCAGCATCTTGCCATGGGCGAGGGCGACGTGGATTTTGACGGAATTTTTGAGACCCTGCGGGAGATGGATTTTGCCAATAAGCAGTTAAAGCCGGATGCCCCGATGGCGGGCGGCGACAACATCGCGTGCGTGTCCATGTTCGGATTCCCGGAGAAGATGGACCGTCAGGCGCCGGAGGCGAGAGAGCGGATCGAGAGAGAACTGTTGCAGTAATTTCGGCGGGGCAGCGGGAGCAGGATGCGGAGCAATCCGGGAGTTGTTTTCCGATGCCGGGAACCTGCCGTTGTTATGCGCAGGAGTGCGTAAGAAAAATGACAGCTGTGCTGTCCGCACTCCGCGTGGCGAGTATGAGGCAAAAGCCGCTTTCTACTCGATTATGTATGGAGGAATATACGATGAAGCTGGCGATTTGTACAGATGTGCTGGGCGATCTGTGTTTTACGGATATGCTCGATAAAGTAAAGGAACTGGGAATTGACGCTGTGGAGATGACAGCGGGTGGCTGGGGCGGCTGTAAGCATGTGCCGACGCAGGAGCTTCTGGCGGATGAAGGGAAATTAAAAGCTTACAAAGAGGAGCTGGATAAGAGAGGAATGGAGATTGCGGCGCTCAACTGCTCCGGCAATCAGCTCTGCCCGGGCCAGATGGGCGAGCTTCACACAAAGACCATCTATGACACGGCAGTCCTGGCGGGGAAGCTGGGCGTGAAAAAGCTGGTCATGATGTCCGGTCTCCCGGCGGGGGCGCCCGGGGATATGACGCCGAACTGGTTTACCTCGACGGTTTCCTGGCCGGATTACATGGTGGAAAGTGTGCGGTATCAGTGGGAGGACGTTGCCATCCCGTGGTGGAAGAAGTTTGTGGAGCATTGTAAGGCAAACGGGGTGGAGCAGATTGCGATTGAGGAGTTCCCCTGTCAGCTCGTACATAATCCGGAGACATTGTGGAAGCTGCGCAATGCGGTTGACCCGATGATCGGTATGAATATGGATCCGTCCCATCTGATGGTGATGGGCGCCGATCCGATCGCTTCCCTTCGCAATCTGGAGGGCGCGATCTACCATATCCATGGGAAAGATGCCAGGATCGAGCGGGGACTGTGTGATGTCAACGGGCTGCCGGAGACAAAGCCCGTGACGGATTCCAAAAACCGCACTTGGAACTATGTCGCCGTCGGCTGCGGGAAAGAGCTCCAGTGGTGGAAAGAATTTTTCTCGGTGGCGCATATGATGGGATACGACGGATATGTGTCTCTGGAGATGGAAGATTTGACCATGAGCGTGGAGGCGGGGCTGGATACTTCGATCAAGGCCCTGCAGCAGACCATCAGTAAATAGATTATGAGGAGAAAAGGCATGGCCAAGACAACAAAAATGACAGTGGCGCAGGCCATTGTAAAATTTCTGGACAATCAATACGTCTCGATGGATGGGGTGGAGACAAAGTTTGTTGAGGGCTTCTTCACTATTTTCGGACATGGAATTGCGGTGGGTCTGGGAGAGGCACTGGATTCCGACCCGGGTTCACTGAAAGTGCTTCAGGGAAGGAATGAGCAGGGAATGTGCCATGTTGCGACTGCCTTTGCAAAGCAGAGCAGCCGCAGAAAAATTATTCCCTGTGCGTCTTCCATCGGTCCCGGCGCCGCCAATATGGTGACAGCCTGTGCGACGGCAACGGTAAATAATATTCCGCTGCTGGTGTTCCCGGCGGACACCTTTGCTTCGAGACAGCCGGATCCGGTGCTGCAGCAGTTAGAGCAGAGCGGAAGCCTGGCGATCACGACCAACGATGCGTTTAAGCCAGTGTGTAAATACTGGGACCGTATCACCAGACCGGAGATGATTATGACAGCGTTGATCAACGCGATGCGCGTGCTGACCGACCCGGCGGAGACGGGTGCCTGCTGTATCGCCCTGTGTCAGGATGTGGAGGGAGAGTCCTTTGATTTTCCGGATTCTTTCTTTCAAAAGCGGGTGCACCGTATCACCAGACCCGTGGCTGTGGAGGAAGAACTGGAGGATCTGGCGGAGATCATTGCGGGTGCAAAGAAACCTCTTGTGATCGTGGGCGGCGGAGTCCGCTATTCGGAGGCCGGGGAGACAGTGGAGCGGTTCTGCGAGGAGTTCCGGATCCCTTTTGGCGAGAGCCAGGGAGGGAAGAGTGCATGTAAGTCCAGCCATCCGTACTGCCTGGGCGGTATCGGTGTGACGGGAAGCAGCGCGTCTAATGTCATTGCGGGAGACGCAGATGTGGTGATTGCGATCGGCTCGAGGATGTCGGATTTCACCACGAGCTCAAAGTGGCTGTTTCAGAATGAGGACGTGCAGTTTGTCACCATCAACAACTGCAGGTTCCACGCGTACAAGATGGATGAGGTGAAAGCGGTAGGCGATGCGAAAGTGACAGTGGAAGCGCTGGCCGAAAAACTTCGTGCCAGAAACTATGTCTCCGCTTATACGGATGAGATTGAGAACGCAAAGAAAGACTGGGATGCGGAGATGGAGCGTCTGGCCGGCATTGCGTATACGGGAGATGATTTTGAGCCGATCATCAAAGCGAGAGATCCGAGGACGATCCCCGAATTTGTGAAGATGACGGGAGGCACAATCACACAGACGGCAGCGCTCGCAGCGATTCGCAGAGTGATCGACGACGATGCTACCATTATCACCGCGGGAGGTTCTCTCCCGAGCTGCATGCAGAGAATGTGGACGACAGATAAGAGGGGCGGTTATCATGCGGAGTACGGTTATTCCTGCATGGGCTACGAGGTGGCTGCTACCCTCGGCGTGAAGCTTGCGGAGCCGGATAATGAAGTATACTGCGTGGTCGGCGATTCCAGCTTCCAGATGCTCCACAGCGAGATCATGACGATCATGCAGGAGAGAAAGAAAGTAAACATTCTGGTGTTTGACAATTGCGGGTTCGGCTGCATCAACAATCTGGAGATGAACCACGGCATCGGCAGCATGGCGACAGAGTTCCGCTATACAGACGGCAAAAAGCCCTGCGCAGACCTGATTCCTGTGGATTATGCGAAAATAGCGGAGGGTTATGGGCTGAAGCCTTATACCTGCCGGACGATCGAGGAGCTGACGGCGGCTCTGGAGGATGCAAAGCAGCAGGAGATTGCCTGCCTTTTTGACCTTAAAGTGCTTCCGAAGACGATGACGGACGGCTATGGTTCCTGGTGGAATGTGGGCATTGCGACGACTTCCACAAAAGCGTCCGTGCGGGAAGCCTGCGAGGGCGTGTTGGAAAAGAGACGGGAGTCCAGGGCATATTAATTCCGGATTCCGGGCGTGTTTGTTATTTGAGATTGCACAACACGGAAAAATCCGTGGATGTCATCATTACATAGAGGTTTTTATCCTCAATATTATTAGATGGCAGAGGCAAAGGAGGTTGAAATGAGTAAGGTGTTCGGTTACCCTGCGTTTGATGAAAACGGGGAAATGATTCTTACCACATATGACAATGAATATCGGGCGATGAACATGGATATCCGGGTCTACCGGATGCAGGCGGGAGAGGAGCGGACCTTTGGCCGCCTGGAGGAGGAGACCGCGGTGCTGCTTTTGTCAGGTGAGATTACATTTGCCTGGGACGGCCAGACAGCGGTTGCCTCCAGAAAAGATGTCTTCACCGAGGGCCCCTGGTGCGTTCACGTGTGCAAGGCACGGGAGATTACTGTGAAGGCGGAGCGTGATGCAGAGATTCTGGTGCAGTGCACGCACAATGAGAGGGAATTTTCGTCCAGATTGTATGCACCGGAGGATGCCCCCTGGGGATACTCCTGTGTCGGAAAATTCGGCAATGTTGCAAAACGACGTGTGAATACGATCTTTGATCATGATATCTGCCCGGAATCCAATATGGTTTTGGGGGAAGTGCTAAATGACCGGGGAAACTGGTCCGGTTATCTTCCGCACAGACATCCGCAGCCGGAGACCTATTTTTCCAAGTTTGACCATCCGGAAGGATTCGGCGCGAGCTTTGTCGGAGATCAGGTGTTCAAGAGCGTGGATAACAGCTTTTCGGCAATCCCGGGCGGAGAGCTTCACCCGCAGGCGGTTGCGCCGGGGTATCAGATGTATACCTGCTGGATGATCCGCCACCTGGAAGGCAATCCGTGGCTCCAGACGGACCGCTGTGAGGATGAGCGGTACGTGTGGCTCCACGACGTGCAGATCTGAGAAATACCGCTGCCGGGTTTTCCGGTTAATCAGGGAAACGGACTTGCCGGACGGCAGAACTGTACTGGAGGAAGAAGGAGGAAAAAATGGCCTACGTTACTGCGAAAAAGATGTTGCTGGATGCGCAGAAAGGTTCCTATGCAGTCGGAGCTTTTAACGCGGAAAATATGGAGATGCTTAAGGGAATCATACAGGCTGCGGAGGAACTGAGAGCGCCGGTTATGATCGGCACCACATCTCTTATGATTCAATACGGTTCTGTGGAGACCTATGCAGCCATGGTGCGGGCGGAGGCGGAGAAGGCTTCGGTTCCGGTATGCCTTCACTTAGATCACGGCAACAGTTATGAGCTGGCTGTGAAGTGTGTCGCGAACGGGTACGGCTCGGTTATGATTGACGGTTCGGCGCTTCCGTATGAGGAAAATATTGCGGTCAGCAGGAAGGTTGCCGGGATGGCAGATGTGATGAATGTCCCCACCGAGGCGGAGCTTGGCAGAATCGGCGGGAATGAGGATCAGGTGCAGGGTGTGAGCGACCAGTATACCTCTCCTGAGATGGCGAAGGATTTCGTCGCGCGCACAGGGATTTTTTCTCTGGCGGTGGCCATCGGAACGGCACATGGATTTTATAAGGAGACGCCGGTTCTGGATCTGGAGCGCTTAAAAGAGATCCGTCGCACAGTTGACATTCCGCTGGTCCTGCACGGAGCCTCCGGTTTAACGGATGATCAGATTCGCGCCTGCGCTGCAGAAGGAATCTGTAAGGTGAATTTTGCCACGGAATTAAGATGTGCGTATTCCAATGCGCTCAGAGCTTGTTTTGAGAAGGATGCAGACCTGTATGACCCGAAAGAATACGGTGTGATTGCGATTCAGTCTGTGAAAGATACCGTGATGCATAAAATTCTGGCGTGCGGAAGCAATGGTGCGGCGTGATTGACCATGCCGGAATAGCGGGTGCGCTTAAGAAGATCGGATTCGACGGCGTGTGCACGATCGAGGAATTCCGTCCGGAATATTATGAGATGGCTTTGGAAGAGAATGTAAAGAAAGCTGCTGAGGTGACAAGAGCTTTCGTGGATAAGTACTTTAATTAAACGCGATACGGCGGGCAGAACGGACCGTGAAAACGGCCGGTTCCACCCGCTTTTTTCTGTTTTATAGTAAAGTTCGTCCTATGAAAAAACACTCTGTGAGGATGTATATCTGGACATTTTTTTCTGCTTGTTTTTTGGTCAAAAACGCACAAAAATAGTTATTGACTTTGTCCTCCATCTGATGTAATATCCGTATCTGGAAAGTTCCCGGACGGATATGACCAGATAAAAATGCGAATCCGGAGAAAGGGAATACGGCTGCCTGACGGCAGCATTTTCTTATATGGAGGCGTATGATGAAGGGATTATTTGAGGTAGAAAACTTAAAAAGAAGACTGGAAATGTGTGTCCTTGGGGTGGTGATCTGCGCCATCAGTATCGGCTTTTTTAAACGGGCCGCTTTCGGTATTGACCCTTTTCAGTCACTGATGGCGGGCGTGTACAGGATCATACCGATTTCGTTTGGTACATTGTATGTGATCGTAAATATCCTGCTGCTTCTGTTTTCGCTGATTGTGGACAGGAAATATATCGGAATTGCCACCGTGATTAATTTGTTTCTGTGCGGTTATATTGCAGACTTTACGCAGACAATACTGTATCGTGTTTTGCCGGATCTTGGAATTCCCGGGCGGGTTGTGTGTTTGCTGATCGGGATTGTCGTCATGTGTCTGGCATCTGCTTTTTACTTTACGGCGGACTTGGGAGTTTCCCCCTATGATACCGTGGCGCTGATTATCACCGGGACCTGGCATAAGGGGCAGTTCCGGTGGGTGCGGATTCTGACGGATGTGATCTGTGTCTTTCTTGGAGCAGGGCTTTTTTTCCTGTCCGGCGCCGGAATGGCGGAAGTGCTGGCGTCGATCGGGATCGGTACGATTGTCACCGCCTTTTTCATGGGACCGTTAATTGATTTCTTTAACCGGAAAATAGCGAAGCCTTTTCTGGAGAAAGAGACAGGTACCCGGCAGGGACGGATTGGTTACGTTTCATTCGCAAGCCATTTACACCGCTGAATGGATGTGTTTTTATCCTGCGGAAAAGTATCCGCGGCTGATTGACAAACAGATAAAATTTGTGAATAATTCAGGTTAGTTGAACATTTCACTCATCATGCTGACTTTAGACTCACTGTCCATCGCTTCCACATTATTCACAAATATAACATCGGATACATGGTTTTCGCTTACAAGCTGATATATACTGTTGTTGTACTCTGAATACTTGTAAAAATATCTGTAATCTACGACATATACTTTGTCATAGTGATCCACCAGAAACGGAATAAACGCATTTCCAAAGGATTCCTTTATCACCAGGCAGGCGGAACCGTCGTTAAGGTCAGGATTGTCAATCACTACAAATGTATTGTCGCCTGCTGCAAAGGTACTGTATTTTGTAGAATTTTCCTAGCCGTTCACATCGTAAATGACATTCCATTTATATCGGTCACTTTCTTTACATGTCTGAATAGGCTGAAAAATCAAGGTAAATCTGGAGCATATAGGCAAACACGCCCAGCCAGCTGATAAATACCATTCCCAGTAAGAGAATGAGATACTTCGGTCCTCCCCAGGCATAGAATACCAGAGAAAAACAAAGCAGGACTATATTTTTCTTTTTCATATCATGTACCAGATGATAAACCAGAAGATTTAATGGCAAAAAGAAAAATACAAAAAGTAAACTGGAAAAAACCATGAGCTTCACTCCCCGTCACCATAGAATTATGATATAACTCTATCATTGCTGATGCGCTTATTTATTGGAATCCCTGCTGTGTAAAATAGCAATCATTTTGCGGAAAATTGTCGAAAAAAGTAACCCTGGGTGTACTTACTCTGCGGAAAAATGTCCGCCGCAGATTGACAAACAGATAAAATCCATGTAAAATGAAATATGAATTTTTTGTGAACCAGAAAATAAAAGAAGAAAAAAGGAGGAACACAAGACATGAAGAAGAGAGTAGTGAGCCTGCTTCTCGTCGGCGCGATGGCATTGAGC
>JAJQCB010000112.1 GCA_021203005.1 Clostridiales bacterium
CATACGCTGTTATCCTCCTTCGTCTTATGGGCATATTGTAATAATTTCGATTTTGTATTACAATAAAGATGATACAATGTACAATTTCAAAAGTTTTAAAGAAAAGAGATTGTGTATTATGCCTACCGCAATTAACTGGAAAGATGAGTATTTTGTTTCAAAAGACCGAATCTGTCTCACTGATCGGGAGCTGCTGATTCCCGGTATTCGACTGTTCGCTACACATAATATTCAGAACGCAATTTTCCCACTGTTACCGCATTATCATGAAAATGCCTTTGAATTTACCTATATTTCCAAAGGCAGTATGTCCTTCTATGTAAATGGAAAAGAGTTTACAGTCTCCGGCGGAGACGTGTTCGTCTCCTTCCCCAATGAAGTTCACAGCACCAATGATGTCCCGATCTCCTTAAATCAGCAATACTGGATGCAGGTGGATATCAGTGATCCTGAACAATTCCTGTTTCTCGAGAAAAACACAGCCTCCAGGCTGATCAAAGGACTGTACTCCATCGATTCCTATATTGTACATACCGCATCGTCGCCCATCCGGATGGGACAGATGATAGAGAACGCGTTCAATCTGTGCATGCAGGGACAGAACCAGCTTCTGGCCGCCAGCCATCTGAGTATCTTTCTGCAGGCGCTGGTCGACGTATCCCAGAGCAACACACACGGAACCGTCCCTCCGGATATTCAGGCTGCGCTCGCCTACATCGACGAGCACATCGGGGAGAAGCTGGACCTTGATGAGATCGCGCAAGTATGCCACCTGTCCACGTCCCAGTTTAAACAAAAATTCCGCAGAGTCATCGGCAGTGCCCCGCGGGATTACATCAACCGCAAGAAAATTGAGCGCGCAAAAAAACTGCTCCTTAGCGGCCGGTCCATCACAGATGTGGCGATGGACCTAAGCTTTGCAAGCAGCAGTTACTTTTCCAGCGTATTCAAAAAATATACCCTGCAGTCGCCCAGAGAATATCTGAAGCGGGCTTCCCTCGGCGAGAAATTGTAACTTTTTTAAATTCTTTTGATCACAGCCGCCAGAACCCCGGCCACCACCGTATCCGGCGGTACATCCTTCGTCACCACCGCGCCCGCCGCCACAACGGCGCGATCGCCTACCGTGACGCCCGGAAGAATCGTGGCGTGGGAACCAATCCATACTTTGTTGCCAATATGAATAGCCCCGGGGATATTGCAACTACGGTTTTCCGGATCCAGATCGTGATTGATAGTGGCCATGACCACATAGGAACCGATCAGAACGTCGTCCCCGATATAGATGCCGCCCTGGTCCTGAAAGTGGCAGCACATGTTAATAAAGACGCGCTTTCCGATAAACAGGTTTTTCCCGCACTCGGTATAGAGCGGCGGAAATAGACAGAACGAATCGTCGATTTTCCTTCCCGTCAGCTGCCCCATCAGCCTGCGAATTTCATCCGGCTCGTGGTAGCCCTGATTCAAAACAGACGTAACTTTAAATGCATCCTGCGACATCTGTATCATGATCCGGTGCCCTTCAGAACCACCCTGCACGGGGACGCCGCTGCGCAGTTCCTGCAGCAATTCATTTTGTTCCATCTCTTTTGTCCTCCCGCCTCAATACCAGTCATGCTTTTCATTCCGATCCAGCGCGTTGATCTGCTCCATCTCCTCATCTGTCAGCTCAAAGTCGAACAGATCAAGATTTTCTCGGATATGCTCCGGATCGCTGGAGCCGAGAATCACCACGACGCCTTTCTGCAAATTCCACCGCAGGATCACCTGGGCGGAGGAGACGCCGTGCCCCTCCGCAATGGCAGTGATGGTCTCATCGCCCAGCAGCTCCGCTGTGTGTCCGCGTCCACCCAGGGGATACCAGCCCTGCACGACAATCCCAAGGGACTGAATATAGGGAATCACGTCGTTTTCCTGATAGTATGGATGAATTTCGTTCTGCACCAGCGCCGGGGTAATGTTCACCTGCGGCAGGAATTCTTCCAGCTCCTCTACATACCAGTTGGACAAGCCGATCGAGTGAACCTTTCCGTCCGCGACAGCCTGCTCCAGCGCCAGATACGCCTCCACGTCGCCGTCGCCCGGATGATGCAGGAGAATCATGTCGATGTAGTCCAGCCCCATCTTTTCCAGGGCTTCGTCAATGGCTTCCGCCGCATGGTCGAACTGATTGGGATAAAGCTTGGTAATCACAAATATTTCTTCCCGCGGCACATCCGAATCCCAGACAGCCTGCCCGACTGCCGCCTCATTGCCATACATATAGGCGGTATCAATCAGTCTGCCGCCCGCTTCCAGCAGCGCCGCAATAGAAACGGCGCACTCCTCATCGCTCAGGCTGTAAGTTCCAAGTCCCATGATCGGCATTTCATAGCCGCTGTTCAGTAATACGGTCTTCGTCTCAAAATCAAATTCGCCCACGCTACGCACCTCACTTTCCGGTAAATCAAGACTGTCTATCCATTCAACTACGTCACTTTCCGCTGCATCCCCGGAGAAGCGCCGCCCTTCCATCCAGGTAACGGTATCGGAGCAGAGATCATGCAGATTCTCAGCGCTGGAGCCAATGCCGCTGCTGTGGGAGGTACAGAAGGGAATGATCGTCACATCGGAGAAATCATAGCTCTCCAGAAAGGTGCTGATAATCCGCGGCGCCTGCCCGTGCCAGATGGGATAGCCGAGGAAAATCACATCGTACTGCCCGATGTCCTCCACACTGCCGGAAATCGCAGGACGGGCGGAATCATCCTCCTGCTCCTGATCGGCGCGCCCTCCGGTGTAATACGCCAGATCCTCCTCTGTATACGGATCCTCCGCTACGATTTCGTAACTGTCCGCACCGGTCTCGTCGATGATCCACCGGGCGATCTGCTCCGTCGTGCCGGTGCAGGAAAAATACGCGACCAGTATCTTACCGCCGGAAGAGACGCTATCGGAATCTTCCCTGTTGCTCTCATCTTCCACGGTGCCAGTTTCTTCCGTTTCGCTCTCTGCTTCTGATTGACTTTCCGTGGCTGAAATAGCGCCGCTTTCAGAATCCGACGATGACTCCGTGTTCCCGGATCCACACGCCGCCAAACCGGCAATCACACAAACCAACAGAAATAGTGAAATGCTTCGCTTCATGCTATCCTCCTCTACCTGACTTTTATTCGCTCATTGCCTCTTTTTATTCAACTCGTTTACAAGATAGTCCAGACAGTCCAGCTTCTTCTGCTCCGCATGAATGCGGTTCAGTAAATCCCTGCGGCTGCTTTGCAGCAGAAACAACAGCTCTCTGTCCCGTCCTTTTTTCTTAAGCAGGACACAGCGGGAAATCATTTCCTCCTCCAGGCCGATGTCCCTGAGATTTTCATAAAAGCACTGCGCCTCATTGTTCGCCTCAGGTATGACCGCTCACCTCCCTCGATGTCCACATTTTATATGGATATCGGATGAATAGCAAATATTTAGTTTCTATTTCTGGTTATTCTTAAAATGAATATCTATTTTTGACACCCCTGTCCAGGCAAATCAAGGAGTATATTGGGACTCTTTTGCCTGGCAAATAATCTGTTTTACCTTGCGAAACGGGATTATTTTGATATAATACTTAAGGAAAGTATCAGATTCAGAGCAGACAAAAAAAAGCAATTCTGA
>JAJQCB010000087.1 GCA_021203005.1 Clostridiales bacterium
CGGAGCTTGTGGAGGAGACGGAACTGATGCCGACGTTTTTGCCGCAGGAGAGTGCTGAAGATAAACTGGGGATCCTGGATGTCCGAGTAAAGCTGTCTGACGGAACCCAAATGGATTTTGAGATGCAGGTGGCTGCTTTTGATTACTGGGAGAACAGGATTATTTTTTACCTCAGCAAGATGTGCACGGAGCAACTGAAGAAAGGCGAATTGTATGAAAAGATGAAAAAGTGCATCCATGTCAGCATCTTAAATTTTATTCATTTTCCGGAAGACGACCGGTGTTACCGGACGGTATCTTTCTGCGATGTGGAGACCGGTGAGCTTTACAGTGACCTGATGGAGATTAAGATTCTGGAGTTGAAGAAATTACAGAAAGACATATCTGATGATAGCAGTGTTTACGACTGGATGCGCTTCTTTAGCGGAAAAAGCAGGAAGGAGTTCGAGGATATGGCACATACGGATGAGTATATCGGTGAAGCCTGTGAGGCTTTAAAAAAGATGAGTGCTGATGAGAAAAAGCGCTTGGAATATGAGGCGCGGGAGAAAGCGCTGCGTGATTATAATTCACAGGTGAAAAGCTACTATGACCGGGGGCGGGAAGAGGGTCGTGAAGAAAGCCGGGAAAGGATTAACGCCCTGAATCTTAAACTTGCGGAACTTGGAAGGACGGACGATATTACGCGCGCCGCCGCGGACGGCGTATATCAGCAAAAGCTGTTGCAGGAATTTGGTTTATAATTATTAAAAATGTATACCAGAAATGAGGCTTTCTGCCTGTGCAGGTTGTACAGACAGAGGGTCTTTTTTGTGTGTCTGCCTATCTGCACTCTGCTGCACGGCTCATTATATCTCAGAATATACCAAAATGCCACCTCTTTTTCAACCACCAAAAAAATGTCACATAATGGCATAAAACGCGCGATATCAGAGAATTTACATAATGCACAGCCAGGTGTTATGATTTTCGTAAATAAGCCGGTTTATTCTATCACAGGAACGTTTTTTGTTCGTGCAATGTGCGAAAATGCACGTTTTTCTGTGACGGACATTTTATTTGCGAAAGGAGAGTAAGAGGAAGTGAAAACGAAAAAAACAAGGTTTTTTTCCATATTTCTGCAGGTTGTGCTGGTGGTGTCGATGGCATTTGCGCTGGCCGGCTGCGGCGGCAGCCAGACGGAGGGGAAGATTGAGATCGAGCTGGTTCAGTATAAACCCGAGGCCGTGGATGTGTTTGAACAGCTGGAAGAGGAATTTAATGCGACCCATGATGATATTGTGCTGACCATTGAGTCTCCCAATGATGCGACGACAATCTTAAAGACACGGTTTATCCGGGAGGATTATCCGGATATCATCGGGATCGGAGGGGATGTCAATTATTCCAATTTTGTGGATTCGGACATTCTCGCGGATGTGTCGGATTACGAGGGTCTTGACAGTATCAATGACGCCTATGTGGATATTCTGGAGGAACTGGAATTTGTCCCGACGGAGGGAACCTACGGCGTGCCGTATGTGGCCAACGCGGCGGGTGTTTTGTATAACGAAGATATGTTTGAGGAGTATGGGTGGGAAGTGCCTGTGACCTGGGATGAGTTTATCGCGCTGTGCGAGCAGATTGAAGCCGACGGGGTGCAGCCGCTGTATTTCGGCTTTAAGGATACCTGGACCTGCCTGGCGCCCTGGAATGCTCTGGCGGTAGACCTGGCGGATTATGATATCTGCAGGCAGGTGAACTCCGGGACTGCTACCTTTACGGATGCTTACCGCGAGGTGGCGGAGAAAATGCTGGAGCTTTTGCCCTATGGGGAGGACGGTCCGTTCGCTTACGGTTATAACGACGCTTGTACGGCATTTGCCAACGGGGAATCTGCGATGTATACCATTGGAAGTTACGCGATCCCGCAGATTCTTTCGGTGAACCCGGAGATGAACATTAATTCCTTTGTGATGCCGGGCAGCAATAATACGGAGGAGAATGTCTTAAACTCCGGTGTGGACCTGATGTTCTGCGTGACGGAGGCATGTGAAAATAAGGAAGCCGCCTATGAGGTGATTGATTTCCTGATTGAGCATGACAACGTACAGTTGTATCTGGATGATCAGAACGCGGTTCCCTGCGTGGAGGGAGACTTTGAACTTGCCGAAGAGCTGGAGGGGATGGAAGCGTATATTAATGATGGAATCATGAGCGACTATCAGGATCATTATTATCCCTCTGAGATGTCGGTGGACGCTCTGATACAGACTTTCCTGATCGAGCAGGATGTGGATGATTTCCTGGAGACTTTTGACACGAACTGGGTGAGATACAACAGAGACATTATCCGCATGGTGGAAGAATATGAAGCCGGACAGTAAACCGGCTGGAAAGGGGATGCATTATGGAAAAGAAAAAATTAGGCAATGAACGGCGGACGTTTTTGCTGATGACGATACCGATTCTTGTGCTGTTTTTCCTGTTTAACACGCTGCCACTGATCAAGGGCGCCATTTACAGTTTTACCAATTTCAAGGGATACGGCGATTTTGACTGGGTCGGATTCCGGAATTACATAGACCTCTTTACCGACGCGAGGGTTGGAAAATCGTATCTCTTTACCTTTAAGCTTGCGCTTGTGTCCACGGTTGTGGTCAATGTACTCAGCCTGATCATGGCGCTGGGTTTAAACAGCAAGATTAAGTTCAAGAGTGCGCTAAGGGCAATGTACTTTATACCGAATATCCTCGGTGCGCTGGTGGTAGGCTATATTTTTAACTACTTTTTTACTTACATACTTCCGGCTATCTCCGAGATGCTGGGAGGGAACGGGACAAGCCTGCTGGCCAGCACCAGGTGGGCCTGGTTTGCGATCATGATCGTCTGCGCCTGGCAGTCGATTGCCATGAATACGATCATCTATATCTCCGGTCTTCAGACCGTGCCGGAGGATGTCTACGAGGCTGCGTCGCTGGATGGCGCGGCGGGCTGGGCGAAGTTTAAGAGTATCACGCTGCCGTTGATTTTCCCGTTTGTGACGATCAACATGGTGCTGTGTATGAAAAATTTCCTGATGGTCTTCGATCAGATCGTGGCATTGACCCAGGGCGGACCGGCACAGAGCACAGAGTCCATTTCCTATCTGATTTACAATAACGGTATGTCCGGCGGGCAGTTCGGGTTCCAGAGTGCGAACGCAGTCATTTTCTTTATCGTGATTGTGGCGATTTCTGTGGGACAGATGAAATTTATGGGTTCGAAGGAGGAGCAGCTATGATGAGGAAGAAAGACGAGATAAAAGTAAAAGAAAAGGTCAACTGGCCGGTAACCATTCTCCTGATCATCGGTCTGGTCACGGTGGTTTTCCCGCTTTATATGACTGTGGTGATCGCGTTTAAACAGCCCAGCGAGATGACGAACAGCATTGCCGGTATCCTGTCGCTGCCGAAGACCTGGAGCTTCTCGAATTTTATCGAGGCAATCCAGGTGACGGATTTCTGGCATTCGCTCCTGAACAGCGTGCTGATCACCGGGGTTACCGTGGTGGTATCCATTCTGGTTCACTCTATGGTGGGCTATGCGATCGGCCGGAATAAGATGCGCAGCAAATTTTATAATTTTGCGTACCTCTATATTGTGAGCGGCATGTTTGTCCCCTTTGCCATCCTGATGATGCCGTTGGTCAAACAGACGGCAAACTGGGGAATCGCGAATCCGGTGGGTGTCATTCTCTGCTATGTGGTTTTTTATATGCCGATGAATGTCCTGCTGTACTCCGGGTATCTGACCAATATTCCGATCGCCCTGGAGGAGGCGGCCAAGGTGGACGGCGCGACGACCTGGAGGACTTACTGGACGGTGATTTTCCCGATTATGAAACCCATGCACGCGACCGTGGCGGTGCTGACCGCCCTGGGAACCTGGAATGACGTAATGACGCCGTTAGTCATCATGTCCGGAAGCGGCTTAAATACGCTCCCGCTGGCCCAGATGACATTCCAGACCCAGTTCGGAACCAACTACAACCTTGCATTTGCTTCCTATCTGCTGGCTCTGCTTCCGATCCTGATTTTCTACGTTATCTGTCAGAAGCAGATCTTAAACGGAGTGGTAAACGGGGCCGTGAAGTAAGAAAGGTGTGAGAATGGCAATACAGTATAATATCAATAACAATATTTTTACCCTGAATACGAAAAATTCGACTTATCAGATGCAGGTGGATTCCTATGGATTCCTGCTGCATTTATATTACGGAAGAAAAATGAGTGGGGAGGCGGATTTCCTGCTGACCTTCGCAGACCGGGCGTGTTCCGGAAATCCCTATGATGCCGGCAATGACAGGACGTATTCTCTGGATGCCCTCCCGCAGGAGTTTCCGTGCAGGGGAAGCGGGGATTTTCGCAGTCCCGCCATCCTGGTGAGAAACGAAGATAATTCCTGTGACTGCGACCTGAGGTATCGGTCCCATGTGATCTATAGCGGGAAATATGGTCTGCGCGGACTTCCGGCGGTTTATGCGAAGGAAAGGGAGGCGCAGACTCTGGAACTCACGCTGGAGGATGCGGTTTCCGGCTTGCAGGTTGTTTTGCTCTATGGAGTGCTGGAGGAGTATGATGTGATCACCAGAGCAGTGCGTGTGATAAACAATGGGGAAAAGCCTGTGCATCTGACCCGGATTCAGAGCGTGTGTCTGGATTTTCTTACAGGATCGTATGACTGTATTTCTTTTTATGGCCGACACGCCATGGAGCGGCAGTATCAGAGGATACCGGTAAGCCACGGAGCCTTTCAGATCGGGAGCCGGAGGGGAACATCCAGCCACCAGTATAATCCGATGATGCTGCTTGCGCCGCGGGAGACGACGGAGGACAGCGGAATCTGCTATTCGGCTTCCTTTGTATACAGCGGAGGCTTCCGGGCCGAGGTGGAGATGGATCAGTTTAATCAGACGCGGATGCTTATGGGTCTGGCGGAAGAGCAGTTTTCTTATCCTCTCGGGCCGGGGGAGGATTTCTATGCGCCTGAGGTCATTTTAAGCTACAGCAGGGAGGGACTGAATAAGCTCTCACAGAATCTGCATGCCTGCTTCCGGAAACATCTCTGCAGGGGGAAATATCGTGACGTCCCGCGGCCGGTTCTGCTCAACAGCTGGGAGGCATTTTATTTTGACTTTAACGGGGAAAAACTCTGTGATCTCGCCCGTGCGGCGGCGGATGCCGGCATTGAGATGTTGGTTATGGACGACGGATGGTTCGGAAAGCGGGATGACGACAACAGCGGCCTGGGCGATTGGTTTTTTAATGAGAAAAAAATGGGAATGTCTCTGGAGGAACTGGCGGATCAGATTCATGGGATGGGGCTGAAGCTTGGCATCTGGTTTGAACCGGAGTGTATCAATGAGGACAGCGATCTCTATCGCGCGCATCCGGAGTGGGCGCTCGC
Source organism: Clostridiales bacterium (assembly GCA_021203005.1). Taxonomy (GTDB): domain Bacteria; phylum Bacillota; class Clostridia; order Lachnospirales; family Lachnospiraceae; genus Eubacterium_I. Next base: position 5,428 of record JAJQCB010000087.1, read on the forward strand.
ATTTCCGGGCAGGAAGCCGGTGCGGGGGAGAAATCAGCTGGTGCTGGATTTTTCCAGAAAGGATGTGGTCGATTATCTCTATGAAGAAATCTGCAGCATTCTGGACGGGGGAGGGATTGAGTATCTGAAATGGGATTTCAACCGCAGTATAGCGGATGTTTATTCCGGGGGATGCGGGGATCAGGGCGGCATCTCCTATGATTACATCCTCGGACTGTATGATCTTCTGGAACGTCTGATTGTGCGTTATCCGGATCTGCTGATCGAGGGATGCTGCGGAGGTGGTGGACGGTTTGATGCCGGCATGTTATACTATACTCCGCAGATCTGGTGCAGCGACAATACGGACGCTATTGATCGGGTAAAGATCCAGTACGGGACGTCCTTCGGATACCCGATATCCGCGGTGGGTTCCCATGTGTCCGTTGCGCCGAATGAACAGAATGGAAGGGTTACGCCACTGCAGACCAGAAGTTATGTGGCAATGAGTGGCACGTTTGGTTATGAACTGGATATCCGCGGACTCTCCGGGGAAGAAAAAGAGGCAATCCGTGCGCAGATCGCGGATTATCACAGGTATGCGCCGCTGATTCTGGACGGCCTTTATTACCGCCTGACAAATCCGTTTCGGGACGAGGTCGGCGGCTGGGAGTTTGTATCGGAGGACAGAGAGCGGGCGCTTTGTTTTGCGGTAATGCTGGAAGTCCATGGAAACATGACGGTGAACTATCTGCGGGTAAAAGGATTGCTGTCCGGGCGTCAGTATCGCTGCGAGGCGGACGGGAAAGTATATGATGCGGATATCCTGATGGAGGTGGGGCTGCCGTTTCCGGCAAAGATGGGAGAGTACCGGGCGTATCGGTATTATTTAAGTCTCTGTAAGTGATGGATTTCGTCTCAGCTAAAACCGCCCCTTCAAAGTTACGTTGTAAATATGTTGCTTACATCCTCCGCATCCTGTGCCGAAACCAGTGGATAGCATATAGAAAAACGCGGTTTTTATTGAATGAAAAATTTTGCGTAAACAAATAATCTGGTAAAGAAATAAGGAGAAAAAAATGAAAGCATGTTGCCGGTCTTTAGGATGCGAAGTGTTAAATTACGAATCTATCTATGAGGAGCGCTTTGCCGCGCGTCTGGATGAATTCAAATGGCTGTATATGGAGCTGTATGACAACGAGGATTTGTTCTGGGAACTTTGTGATAGTATGAGAACATATTTCGATGCGCGCCATACGGAGCTGAAGGAGTCTGACCGGGATTGCGAGGCGCATCCGGACTGGTATCGTACATCTGATCTGCTGGGAATGATGCTTTACATTGATTCTTTCGCGGGTGATATCCGGGGCGTGAAGGAGCGGCTGGATTATCTGGAGCGGTGTAATGTTAACTATGTACATCTGATGCCGTTTCTGGACACGCCGAAGGGTGCTTCAGACGGGGGTTACGCGGTGGCGGATTTCAGGAAAGTGCGGAGTGATCTGGGAACGATGGAGGACCTGGAGGAACTCACTGCCGCCTGTCACAGACGGAAGATGAATGTCTGCATGGATTTTGTTATGAATCATACCTCTCAGGAGCATGCGTGGGCCAGGCGTGCCCGGGCGGGGGAGGAGGAGTACCGCTCCCGGTATTTTTTCTATCCGGACAGAAGGATTCCGGACCAGTATGAGAGAACCGTGCCGCAGGTGTTCCCAACGGTGGCGCCGGGCAATTTTACCTGGCTTGAGGAGGAGCAGACCTGGGTTATGACGACTTTTTATCCTTACCAGTGGGATCTGAATTACCGGAATCCCAGGGTGTTCAATGAGATGATGGGGGAGTTCCTTTTTCTGGCCAATAAGGGGATTGATATCATGCGTCTGGACGCAGTCCCCTATATATGGAAAGAGCTGGGAACCACCAGCCGCAATCTCCCCCAGGTTCACACGCTTGTCCGCCTGATGCGCATCATCGGGGAAATCGTCTGCCCCGGCGTCCTGCTGCTGGGCGAGGTGGTGATGGAGCCTGAAAAGGTGGTTCCGTACTTCGACACGGTGGAAAAGCCGGAGTGCCATATGCTTTACAATGTGACGACTATGGCGACGACCTGGCATACGGTCGCCACGAGAAATGTCGGACTTCTGCGGCATCAGCTGGGGTTGGTAAATGCTCTGCCGAAGCAGTATGTTTTTTTAAATTATCTTCGGTGCCATGATGACATCGGCTGGGGACTGGATTATGAAAAGCTGAAGGAAGAGGGGATAGAGGAGTATTGGCATAAAAAATACCTCAATGGCTACTTTCAGGGGCATTGCGGCGGCAGCGTCAGCCGCGGGGAGCTTTACAATGACGACCCGGTGACCGGGGACGCCAGGTTCTGCGGGACTACGGCCTCCATGTGCGGTATCGAAAAAGCCGGGTTTGAGGGAAGTGCGGTTACATGCAGCAGTGAAAAGGACGGCATTGAGGGAGAAGCGGCGGTTCTGTGCGGCAGCGGGAAAATCTGGAGTGAGGATGCCGTGACGCCCATGGATCTGGCTATCCGCAAGGATCTCATGCTCCACGCCTATCTGCTGATGCAGACCGGAATTCCCGTTCTGTACAGCGGAGATGAAGTCGGTCAGGTCAATGATTATTCCTACAAAGATGATCCGGAAAAAGCGGATGATTCCCGCTATATCCACCGGGGACGGATGAACTGGGAACTGGCGGATCAGATTGACTGTCCTGACACGGTGCAGGGAAAGCTGTTTTCCGGGTTGAACCGGTTGGAGACCGTTCGCAGGGAAGAAAAGGCGTTTTCTTTTGATGCCAGGGTGCGGACGATTGACACCTGGGATGAGAGTGTGCTGTGTATGGAGCGGTGCCTGGGTGACGAGAAAATCCTGGGACTGTTTAATTTCTGTGAATACGACAGAACTGCCTGGATCAATGAGGCAGACGGAATGTATGAGAATCTGCTGACCGGGGAAGTCAGGGAGGCTAAGGGAGTGGATATCCCGGCGTGCGGATACTGCTATCTGAAGAGGATCGGATGAGGAGATGAGCAGGAGATTCTGAATCAGAATCAGGGGTTGCTGCGAAATGAAAGATTGAAGCAGGGTTCCGGATCGGATCATTCGTATTGATTTTTATGACTGTGTTCTTTATAATCGGATGGCGGGAGGAAAAAGAAATATAATGGAAGATGTAATTTTTTTCGATATGGATGGAACTCTTCTTGACACGGAGAAATGGTATACTAAGGCATGGCATCAGGCTTTCGCAGACTGCGGATATCCGCTCCCCATGGAAGACGTGCTGCAGCTGCGGAGTCTGGGAAGACCGTTCTGCTATGACTGGTGCAGAAAAAAACTGGGACCGGAGGCAGATCTGGAGGTTGTCCGGGCACGGCGGAAAGAGATTATGAAACCGTGGCTGGAGCAAGAGATTCCGATAAAACCGATGGTATATGAGACGATGCAGGTGCTGCGCGATCGCGGATACCGCACAGCGGTTGTGACAGCGAGCGCAGAGGAGCGGACACGGAAATTGCTGAAAAAGACGGGGCTGGAAGCCTACTTTGATCGTATTATCTGCGCTTCCATGGTGGAGCGGGGAAAGCCGGCGCCGGATATCTATCGCTATGCACGGGAACAGATGAAGGTTGGGACGGACGAGAGATATCTGAAGCAGAATCTTTTTCATGGCGAGTGTGTGTCTGTATATACGGAGCGGGGTGCGCAAGGTGGAGCACAGTCAGTTGTATATGCGGTAGAAGATTCACCCAACGGTGTGCGGTCAGCTGCGGCTGCGGGTTGCCGGGTGATTATGATTCCCGATCTGACGCAGCCGGATCCTGAGATAGAAAATCTGTTGTGGAAGAAGGCAGGGGCATTCGCGGAGTTGAAGGAGATTTTTTCCTGGATATGTCAACCTGAAAGTATTTGAGGCTTGCCGTACGGACTATATGTGATTTTCTGGCGAATTTGTCCGTGATTTTTCTGACTCTGTACGGACAAATTTTTCAAATAAACGATTTTCGTCCGTACGGCACGCCATCTTATACGGACAAAATCTCTGAATAAACGATTTTCGTCCGTACGGCACGCCATCTTATACGGACAAAATCTCTAAATAAACGATTTTCGTCCGTACGGCATGTTACTTTATACGGACAAAACCACCAAATAAACGTTATTTGTCCGTATCGCCGCGCAGCATGCAGGGCTTTAAGTCGCAATAAAAAACTGTTTTTTTATCATGGGAAAGTCGGTACTTTAGTGCTTTACAACAACAAGATCTTTCCTATGATAAAATAAAGTGCCGCCAGCGAAATCCTGCTCGCCGGCGGCACTTTTCCCACTCAGTAATGATTATTCAAAGCTTACTCAATTCTTATACTGTATATTTTATATACTGTATATCTTACATACCGTATGCCTTACATACCGTATATCTTACATACCGTATATCTTACATACCGTATGCCTTATATCCAATATTTTGTACCTTACACCGGCAGGAAGAATTTCACCAGGAAGATAGCCGATATTACGTAGGTGAGTACGGATACCTCTTTTGCTTTGCCCGTGAACAGCTTCATAATCGTGTAGGAGATCATGCCGATACCGATGCCGTGTCCGATGGAGCCGGAGATAGGCACTGCAATGATCATCAGCGCGACCGGCACCAGCTGATCCATCTCATCAAATTTGATATTCTTTAAGCCGCCCATCATCAGGATTCCCACGTAGATCAGAGCGGAGGAGGTAGCCGCCGCCGGAATGATCGCCGCGATGGGAGCGATGAAGATGCTGGCTAAAAAGAGGATGCCGGTGGTGAGGGCTGTCAGGCCGGTGCGGCCGCCTGCCTCCACGCCGGAAGCGGATTCGACGAATGTGGTAACGGTGGAGGTACCGGTCAGGGAACCGGCGATGGTGCCGACAGCGTCTGCGGTCAGCACTTCTCTCATCTGCGGCATGTTGCCTTCCTCATCCAGCATGTTTGCCTTGGACGCGGTACCGACCAGCGTGCCGATGGTGTCAAACATATCGATGATGCAGAAGGTAATGACCAGCGTGATCATCGTAAACCAGCCGACCTGTACCAGACCTTTAAAGTTCAGGTGGAACAGTGTGGTCTGCACCATGTCAGAGAAGGCGGGAACGAAAGAAGCCGTTTTCAGGCTGGCAAACGGAGCGGTGCCGAGGACAGTCGCCTCGCCGATCCAGTATACCACGCAGGCGCAGAGCATACCGAGGATCACGGAACCCTTGACATGGTGATGATCCAGGATAATGATGATAAACAGGCCGACAAACATGGTGATTACGGTGAGCACCATAGTGGGATATCCGTCTCCCATGGTGGATTTTGCCAGACCCGCGGTCAGTGAGCCGAAGAAATCACTCATGACGTAGTAGGGACCGCCCTCGGAAGAATACACGCCGACGTTGGAGCCGAGACCGATGTTCATCAGCATCAGACCGATGGCCGGCGAGATGCCGAGGCGGATGCCCAGGGGAATCGCCTGCACAATCTTCTCCCGGATGTTAAAAATAGAAAGAATCACGAAGACGATACCCTCGATGAGGATAATGCCCAGGGCTGCCTGGAAGGATTCCAGGTAGGTCATGCCTGTGATGCTGACGATGTTTGCGACGACAACGGCAAAGAAGCTGTTTAATCCCATGCCGGGCGCCAGACCGAAAGGCTTGTTTGCCAGAAATGCCATGACAAACATACCGATGGCCGATGCGATGCAGGTTGCCAGGAAGACGCCGTTCCACAGTGCTGAACCGCCGTCTGCACCGAAGTTGGTCAGCAGATTCGGGTTCAGGGCGAGGATGTACGCCATCGTCATGAATGTGGTCAGACCGGCGACCAGCTCCGTCCGGACGGTCGTGCCGTTCTGCTTCAGTTTGAATAGTTTCTCCATAACCTTATATCTCCTTTTCTGAAGTGGTGATTTAACTGTTCCGGCAAATCGAAAACCGGTTTGGTAAAACGATGATGACGAACAGTCAGATGAGCTAATTGTACCAAGATAAGTCTCGGATGACTAGTCCCAATATTCACAAAAATTTTATTATTTTCACAAAAACTTTACCAAATTTCAGGCATGCCCCGTGCACAGCGGCAGCTCCAGCCCATGACTTTCCAGAAGCTCCCGATCTGAGAGGATGTCGCGTGTATCTCCATCGCAGACGATTTTTCCGTTATCGATGAGGATGGTGCGCTCACAGGTATCCAGGATCATATCCAGATCGTGGGAGGCGATGATTTTCAGCTGATCAAAAGAATTCAGGATGCGGATCAGGTTCCGGCGGTTCCTGGGATCTAAGGCGATGGAGGGTTCGTCCATCAGGATGATGTCCGGAGTCATGGAGAGAATGGTGGCGATGGAAGCCAGTTTTTTCTCGCCGCCGGACATTTTGTAAATCTGCTTGTCCTTAAGATGTGTGATACCAACCAGTTCCAGGGCACGGGATACCCGCTGCTCTACCTCGTCCTCCGGCAAACCATAATTGCGCGGCGCGAAAGCCACGTCCTCATAGACGGTGGACATGAAAAGCTGGCTCTCGGAGTCCTGGAAGACATAGCCGATGCTCTCTCTTATTTTGGGGAGCGTTTCTTTTTTTACGGGAAGATTGTTCACGCGGATTTCTCCGGTGAAATTTAAATTTAACCCTACAAGCAGTTTTAGGAGTGTTGACTTTCCTGCGCCGTTGGCACCTACGAGACCGATGGAGTCGTGCGCGTCGGCGTGAAAGCTGATGTTTTTCAGAATATTGCGGTCTTTTTCATAGGCGAAAGGGACCTGTTTCAGGTCAATCTGTGCTGATTCCATGGTGCTGCCTTTCCTGGTTTTTATCTTACGATTCAAGTGAATAAATGTAAAAATACTTTTTCCAGTATTCTGTTGCGTGAAAGTGTCATCTACGGAAATTCTGTCACTTTCATCATAGCATGCTTACAGTCTGGGAACGGATTTAAGTAAAACATTGTCCGATCAGCAGGATAATCGGTACTCTCCGGCAGAGGATAATAACTGCCAGCCAGACCGCCAGATAGCAGATATCCTGCCATTGGAGCCGGTTTTTCTCCGCCAGGTACAGGTAGTCGCCGGAGTAACCGCGCAGCGTCATACTTTCGTACAGTTCGGTGGCCCGGTCAATACTCCGCAGCAGGAGCAGTCCGACCAGGGAACCCCAGGCTTTGATATGGACGCCTTTCTGTCCGGGTGCGCGCAGGGCGTAAGCCTGAGTCATGCGCCCGACCTCATTCAGCAGAACCGTAATATAGCGGTATGTTAAAAGAATCTGCGTGATCAGTATCTTCGGGATGCGGAGAAGACGGAGGGCATAGCAGATTTTTTCGATGGAGGTCGTAGCGATGAGGAGGTAGGATGCCAGGACGGCGAAAATCCCCTTCATCATCAGGGTGATCATGGAGATGACGCCGGCATTGATCTGCATGGCTCCCAGGTACACCGGCGTCCGGTCCAGAAACGGGTTGGCTAAGCCGACGACGCAGACCAGGGGGAGAACGATCCGGAGACGGCGCAGGCAGTTTTTGAATGACAATTCTGCCAGAAGAAACCCGGCAATCAGGTAGACAGTCATGCCGGACAGACCGATGATATCATATTTGGAGAAGGATACCGTCACCGCGATGTAGATTACCGTCAGAGCCAGTTTGACCAGCGGATGAATCCGGTTCATCCACTGGTCTCTGGCGGCGATGGTATCCATCTGATAAATTTCACGGGTGGCGTTTCCGATTTTGCTCATGTTAATTGTCCCTCTTTATTCATGCCGTCTTTTTTTTTGCGGAAAAACCGAAAGAGGTAACAGGAACCGACGCAGACACCGAGTACGACCAGACATCCCACAATTCCGGAGACTGCCGTTCCAGAGGCTGCTTCCGAATTCTGAAAAGAATAATCCGGAAGGATGGAGGTGGTTTCCTGTGCGGAGGCGGCCGCATCGTAGATCTCGCCATCGGCCTCCAGTTCCGTGGTTCCTGCGACCTGCTCCATGGACCATTCCAGACCGTCCGGGTAAGAGGAGGCTGCCAGGGACAGCGCACCGCCAATGATCAGAGCCGATATGCCGAGGATGGCGAGTGTCTTCTTAAAGGTAAAACGGCCGGTTCGTCCGTTGTCAGCGATAGCCTGTTCTGTACCGTAGAGCAATTCCGGGCGCGCGTCGTAGACGAAGACCAGCACTGCCGCTGTGATCAGACCTTCCACCAGGCCGATCGCCAGATGAATAGGCTGCATAGTGGCGACAAAGACGGCAAACGGAAGCTCCGTCACGCCGGAAGCCAGCGTCTCGATTGTCACACTTAAGGCGCCGAGCTGGAGCGTCAGCACGCAGCCGAGAATCGAAGCGGTTACAATTCGCTTTCTGAATATACAGCGTTTCATCATGGGACGCCAGATCAGAAGGGCACCGATGAAACAGCCGTAAAACGCCATGTTCCAGATATTGCAGCCGAGCGCCAGCAGTCCGCCGTCCGCGAAGAAAAGACATTGAATCAGCAGGACGCCGATCATGGTCAGAAATCCGGCATAGGGACCTAAGAGAGCCGAGAGCAGCATGCCGCCGCAGAGGTGGCCGCTGGAACCCGTGCCGGGGATGGTAAAATTAATCATCTGCGTCGCAAAGACGAAAGCACCCATCACACCCATCAGCGGGATTTTTTTCGGATTGTTTTCCAGTCTGACTTTTCGGATTGAAATGGCGGCCGCCGCGGTGGAGCAGGCATACATGGTGCCTGCGACTGCGGGGGCGACCAGAGCGTCAGCCATATGCATGGTGAGTTCCTCCCTGTTAATGATTTAGGCGAAAAAAAGGTATGATACCCACGGATTGCTCCGCATTTTTTTCTCTTGTATCATATTATGAGGGAAGGCGAAAGAGGAAACAAGCCTCCGCGGGGGATATTTTTATGTCAAAATTTGCATTTCCTGAAAATTCTGTTATGATGATATCAGGGTTCAACCAGATCTGAAAGGAATGAAACAGATGCAGAAAAAAAATGAAAACCAGAATACCGGGTTACATACACATTCACATTCCAATGCCCATGAGCCGCACGGCCATGACCACAACCATCCCAATGCGAAGGCGGTATCCAACCGCCTGGCCCGGGCGATCGGCCATCTCGAGTCGGTGAAGCGCATGGTGGACGACGGCGAGGATTGCGCGCAGATACTGATTCAGCTAGCCGCTGTGCGCTCCGCCATCAACAATGCGGGCAAGGTGCTGTTGTCTGATCACATCAATCACTGTATGGTGGAGGCGGTGGAAAATAAGGATTACGCGAAAATCGATGAGTTAAACGACGCGATCCAGAAGTTTGTAAAGTAATGAGCGCAAGCGAGAAGAACATGCTTGCATGTTTGGCGAACGGCGAATGGGATCGTGAGCTTTACTCACGATATAAGGAAGCCGGAAATGACAGAAGATATTAATTGGCGGAACCGGTGATATATTGTTTTGCTAATCATGTAAAAAAATCAGAAAACAGGATGAATATCAGAAGAATAAGATGGAAATACAGGGAGGCGGTTGATCGCCTCCCTCTTTTGCTAAGTTAATGTGAAACTTGTTTTATTCTGTGGCTTTTCAGTTCTCCTGCTTTGCCAGTCGCAGCAGCCAGAATGTGGTTCTGTTTTCCGTGGAGTCTTCAATATTCTGTGCGATCAGATCCAGTCCCCACATCTGTCCTGCTCTGCTGCTGCAGATGACGGCCGCGGTATCGGGGAGTTCTCCTTTTGCCAGAAACTCTGCGCCGATGGCGGTGTCCTCAATCTCGTGCTCCGCCAGCTGCGGCCAGCGCGCCGCCCTGGTATGTATCGTCTGGCCGAACGCCTGGGGATGGGATGCCACTTCGGTCAGCGCTTCCTCCGCGATGCCGGGTTTTTTAAACAGGCAGTGGTGAATCGGTAATATGTACTCACCGAGCACGTCATACTCTACATTCTGAAATGCTTCTACAAATTCCGATACCGGTCCGGCTGTCGTGTTCCGGATGCCGAGAACACCGTATGCGATCTCTCCGGCGCGCAATGCGTCCAGAATATTCTGGGAACATACCAGCGGAACCAGTTCTGCTTCCGTCATCCCTGCGAGTTCCAGTAACTTTCCGGCAGCGACTTCAGAAAAACTTCCGGCGATGCCCATATAACCAACTTTTTCCATACCCAATCTCCTGTGATTTTTGTAAATATTGTATTCATTATAACCCGAAACCGGAAAAAAACCAATAGCTTTTCTCTGGCGAAAGTTGACTTACCCGAAAATACTGCTATAATAAACTCATGATTCACCAACTCGTGAGTTTGTATTTTGTTTCATAGGAAAGTTCGTCCTATGAAACAAAAAACGCTCCGCGAGGATGCGCCAAGGCGCATTCTTTTTGCATAGAAGAGGAGACGGAATATGTTTCATTGCCGGGAAAAAGAGTTGCACACCATGGAACGCAGATATGAGAGGGGAAAGTTTGAATGTATTATTATTTATGGCAGACGACGGGTAGGTAAGACAGCACTGATCAACGAATTTTGTAAAGATAAGAAGACGGTCTATTTTTCCGCATTGGATGCGTCTTCCCAGGAGAATCTGGAGGCTTTGTCAAAAGCAATCTACTTATGTAAGAATCCGGACAGTACCAGCGAGCTTTCGTTTCGCAGTTATGCGGATGCGTTTGATGAGATTACTGCGATGGCGGCGGAAGAGAGACTGGTGTTTGTGATTGATGAATATCCCTATCTGGCAAGAGCAGAAAAGTCTGTTTCCTCCCGCCTTCAGCATTTGATTGATCATAGATGGCAGGATAGTCAGTTGTATTTGATTTTGTGCGGTTCTTCCATGAGTTTTATGGAATATCAGGTGTTGGGCTATGAGAGCCCGCTGTATGGAAGAAGGACAGCACAATTTAAAATTCAGGCGTTGGACTACCGGGAGATGACCGTGTTTTATCCTGATCTTTCCGTGGAAGAACAGGCGCTTTTGTATGGTATTACCGGCGGTATTCCGCATTATCTCAATAAACTGGAAGTGGAAGACAGCCTGGATGAAGCACTCCTGGAAAATTTGTTTTGTACATCGGGTTATTTGTTTGAGGAGCCGGAAAATCTGTTGAAACAGGAGCTTCGTGAGCCGGCGATTTACAATTCTGTCATATCGGCTATCGCAGGGGGATCCAGCCGTGCGAATGAAATCGCTACAAAAGCAGGACTGGAATCCGGCGTGTGTGCGAAATATTTAAAAGTCCTTTTAAATCTGGGAATTTTAAGAAAGGAATCCCCTGTCACAGAAAAACAGGGGAAAAGGACGATCTATGCTATAGATGACAATTTTTTCCACTTCTGGTATCGTTTTGTCCCACGTAATATGTCTGTGATCAGCGCCGGAAGAACACAATCTGTTTATGATCAGGTTGTCCGCCGCTACTTTCCTGATTACATGGGTCTGATATTTGAAAAAATATGCAGGGACTATCTTTTGATGTATGCAAAAAATGTTCCGATAGCGATATGTGATATCGGACAATGGTGGGGGACTGATGCGAAAACAAGAAAAGAGGTACAGATTGATATTGTAGGGACTTCTGTAGAAGGAAGTGAATATCTTATTGGTTCCTGCAAATATCGGAATGAAAAAATCGGTGTAGAGGAATTAGAACTGCTTCGCAGGTATGCTGCTGTTTTTCGTAAAAATGGTGTATTTCATTATTATATATTTTCAAAGAGCGGTTTTACATCGGCATTGCGTGATCTGGGAGAAAAGGGGGAGGTTACACTGGTGACTTTAGAAGATTTATATAAGAATTAGAATCGTATGGCTGGAGTTATAACCCGAAACCGGGAAAAAACCAATAGATTTTCTGCTTAAGTATGTTATACTGTATAAAATTGTAGTTTTACGGAGGAGAAAATGAGTTTTAATGAGAAAATCTGCGGTGTAGAGCCGTCTAAGTCAGTGACTTTGCTGGCAAAGACGAAGGAACTGCAGAAAACAGACAGCGAAATTATCAACCTGACCGGCGGAGAACCGGATTTTCCGACGCCGCGGCCGATCTGTGACGAGGTGACGCGGCAGCTGGCAGCAGGATATACACACTACACAGACAGCAAGGGGAATGAAGATCTCCGGATCCGCATTGCAATTAAACTGAACGAGGAGAATGACGCGCCCTACACGAAAGATCAGATTCTGATCACGCCGGGGGCAAAGCTGGCGGTCTATCTGGCCATCCGTGCATTGCTCAATCCGGGGGATGAGGCAATCTGGCTGACGCCGGGGTGGGTCTCTTATCCGTCGATCGTGGAGGTCAGCGGCGGCGTGCCGGTAGCGGTTCATCTGAAATATGAGGACAATTACCGGATTACACAGGAGGCTCTGGAGGCGGCTGTCTCGGAGCGGACAAAGCTTCTGATTTTAAATTACCCGAACAACCCGACGGGACGCGTCCTCACAGATGCTGATATCGATGCGGTCAGCGCCTTTTTGAGAAACCATCCGGAGGTTTATGTGCTCTCGGATGAAATTTATGAAAAAATTGTGTATGACAAAAGTGCAGTAGTCAGCATGGCGTCGTTCCCCGAGTTTTTTGATCGGGTGATCGTGGTGAATGGGTTTTCCAAATGCAGTGCCATGACCGGATGGCGGGTCGGTTATCTGGCCTGCAATTCCAATCTGTATCAGGTGGTGCTGAAGCTTTTCCAACATTCCATGAGCTGCACCAGCGGATTTTTGCAGAAGGCGGCGCTGGTGGCGCTGGACTGCGTGGAGGATACGGAGCGGATGCGGCAGGCATATGAACAGCGGCGTGACTTACTGGTAGAAGGCATCGCAAAGATTCCCGGCGTGGAGTTTATCGCTCCGCAGGGAGCGTTTTACGCCTGGGTGCGGTTTGACACGGCGAAGAGCAGCGCACAGCTGTGCGATGAACTTCTGGAGCAGGCGAAGATTGCCGGCGTGCCCGGAGATGCTTACGGTGAGGAGGACGCGGTCTGCGTGCGGTTTTCCTTTGCGGCGTCGGAGGAGGATCTGCGGCGGATGCTGGCGAACCTGGAGAAGTACGTGCGGTGCGGTCTCACGGCTTGAACGGTTTATAACAAGGTATTTTACATAAAATCAAAAATAAATTTTCACCGGCAATATTCACATTCTTAACATATTTTTATACTAGGATACATAATTGGATAATTCAGAATAAATATGATTTTGATTTCTGAAATGAATTACGGAATAAAGGATAGAAAAACGGAATGGAGGATAAGCGATGGAGAAACTAAAAATACTTGTCGTGGATGATGAGAGCAGGATGCGCAAGCTGGTGCGGGACTTTCTTGTGAAAAAAGATTTCGATGTGATGGAAGCCTCCAACGGAGAGGAAGCCCTGGATGTTTTTTATGAGGAAAAAAATATCGCGCTGATCATCCTGGATGTGATGATGCCGAAAATGAACGGATGGGAGGTCTGCAAGGAGATCCGTGAGACTTCCAAGGTGCCGATCATTATGCTGACAGCAAAGAGTGATGAGAGCGATGAGCTGATGGGATTTGATCTGGGGGTGGACGAGTATATCTCCAAGCCGTTTTCTCCGAAAATTCTCGTGGCGCGCGTGGAAGCGATTCTGCGGCGGACCGGGCAGTACACGACAGAGGGACTGCTGGAGGTCGGCGGCATCTGTCTGGATAAAGCCGCTCACACGGTTACGCTTGACGGCAGAACTGATGTGGAGATGAGTTTTAAGGAATTTGAACTGCTCAATTATTTTATGGAGAACGAAGGAATTGCACTTTCCAGAGAAAAAATTCTGAACCATGTGTGGAATTACGATTATTTCGGGGATGCGCGCACCATTGACACGCATGTGAAAAAGCTGCGCAGCAAACTCGGGGACAAAGGAGAATATATCAAGACCATCTGGGGAATCGGATATAAGTTTGAAGTATGAAAAAAAGGCGTTATCTTACTTTTCAAATCACAATTATCATCTGTGTGCTGGCGGCCGGGGCCATCCTGGTCTGCTGGCTTCTCAATTCTATTTTTCTGGGAAAATACTATGTGATGCAGAAAAAACAGGATATGGTGGAGAGCTTTGAATTGATCTCCGATGCCAGCGGAGAGAATATGCTGGAATCGGATGAATTCGAGATTGTCTTTGACAATATCTGCGCCAACGGCAATATTTCCAGTCTGGTGATATCTGCGGATGGCAGAGTAATCCGTTCTTCCTCGGCGGACGACAGTCAGCTGCGGCAGGAGATGCTGCAGACCATCTGGTCTTCAAATCTGGAGGAAGTCATCCGTACAGAAGAAAATTATCAGCTTGTATCCACCACGGATGTCCGCCTGGGGTATGAGTATCTGGTTCTGGTCGGTTCCCTGGAAAACGGAGAAATGATCATCATGCGGACGGCGCTGGAAAGTATTCGTGAGAGCGCGGATTTGTCAAACCGGCTGCTGCTGATGGTGGGCCTTGCCACGATCGCAGTCAGCCTGCTCGTGGGATCCTATATGGCGCGGCGGGTGACCCGGCCGATTGTCCAGCTCACGGATATTTCGCGGAAGATGGTGGATTTAAATTTTGAGGCAAAGTATGTCCACGGTGCATGGAAGCGGGATCCAAATCTTCGATTCGGTTATCTTTTGCGTCAGCGCCGGGAACGGGGCAGGACGGACGAAGAGCAGGTCGCGGGCAATGAGATTGATATTCTGGGCGACCACATGAACCGCCTTTCCGAGACGCTGGAGCGGACAATCAGCGAGCTGAAAGCGGCAAATATCAATTTGCAGAAAGATATTGGAAAAAAGACACAGATCGATGAGATGCGGAAAGAATTTCTGTCCAATGTCTCCCACGAACTGAAGACGCCGCTGGCTCTGATCCAGGGTTATGCGGAGGGACTGGAAGAGTGCATCAATGATGACCCGGAGAGCAGAGACTTTTACTGCGATGTCATTATTGACGAGGCGGATAAGATGAACCGGATGGTGAAAAAGCTGCTCACCTTAAACCAGCTGGAGTTTGGCAATGACCAGGTGGTTATGGAGCGGTTTGACGTTACTGAGCTCATCAGCGGTGTGGCGAATGCATCCCGGATTCTGATGGAAAAGCAGGGGATTTCCCTGGAGATGGAGAATCTTCCCACCGTTTATGTCTGGGGAGATGAGTTTAAGCTGGAGGAAGTTGTGACTAATTTCCTGAGCAATGCCATCAACCATTGCGAGGGGGAGAAGATAATCCGGATTTCTTATGCACAGACGGAGGAACTGCTGCGAGTCAGCGTATTCAATACAGGAAAGCCGATTCCGGAGGAGGATATTGACCAGATCTGGGATAAATTTTATAAGGTGGACAAGGCCCGCACCCGGGAGTACGGCGGCAGCGGGATTGGTCTGTCAATCGTGAAGGCCATCATGGACTCCCATGGGCAGAAGTGCGGCGTGATCAACCACGAGGACGGGGTAGAGTTCTGGATGGAACTGTCGACGAAGTAGAGAGGTAACTGAGCCTGAAAGCATTTGACAAGTGAAATTTGGGCGAATTGCGGAAAGAATTTATGAATAAGGAGTATAGAGTTATGGTGGCGATAATTGACTATGACGCCGGTAATTTAAAGAGTGTCCAGAAAGCGCTGGCTTTCCTGGGCGAGGATAGCGTGATTACGCGAGATCCGGACGTGATCTTAGGTGCGGACAAAGTGATTCTGCCCGGTGTGGGTGCTTTCGGCGATGCGATGGAAAACCTGAACAATCTGGGCCTGGTATCCGTGATCCGGGAGGTGGCGCAGCGGCAGATTCCGTTCCTCGGCATCTGTCTCGGCCTGCAGCTTTTGTTCGAGAGCAGCGAGGAGAGCCCGGGGGCGGAAGGTCTTGGGATTTTAAAAGGGAAGATTCTTCGCATTCCGGATCAGGAGGGTTTAAAAATTCCCCATATCGGATGGAATTCCCTGCACCTGGAGAACAACGGGCGTTTGTTCGCAGGATTGCCGGAGAACAGTTATGTCTATTTCGTCCATTCTTATTATCTGCAGGCGGCGGAGGAGCAGATTGTGAAAGCATCCACCGAGTACAGCGCCCACATCCATGCCAGCGTGGAGCAGGGAAACATTTTCGCCTGCCAGTTTCATCCGGAGAAAAGCGGCGCGGTGGGACTGCAGATCCTGCGGAATTTTTGCAATGTGTAAAGGAGCGAGTTATGTTTACGAAACGTATTATCCCATGCCTGGATGTGAATAACGGGCGCGTTGTAAAAGGAGTTAATTTTGTCAATCTGCGGGATGCGGGAGACCCTGTAGAAATCGGTGCGGCTTATGACAAGGCCGGTGCGGATGAGCTGGTTTTTCTCGATATCACAGCTTCCTCCAATGCCCGGGCTACTGTCGTGGACATGGTGCGCAAGGTGGCGGAGACTGTGTTTATCCCGTTTACTGTCGGCGGCGGTATCCGCACAGTGGATGATTTTAAGATGCTGCTGCGGGAGGGTGCGGACAAGATTTCCATCAACTCCGCGGCTATCATGAATCCGACCCTGATTTCTGAGGCGGCGGATAAGTTCGGAAGCCAGTGTGTGGTGGTGGCCATCGATGCGCGGCGGCGCGAGGATGGAAGCGGGTGGAATATTTTCAAAAACGGCGGCCGGATTGACATGGGCATCGACGCCGTGGAGTGGGCGATGCAGGCGGATCGGCTGGGCGCCGGGGAGATTCTCCTCACCAGCATGGACTGCGATGGAACCAAGACAGGATATGATATCGAACTGACCCGGACAATCTCGGAGAATGTGTCCATTCCGGTGATCGCCTCCGGAGGGGCGGGGACGATGGAGCATTTTTATGACGCCCTGACGGAGGGAAAGGCGGATGCGGCGCTGGCTGCTTCCCTTTTCCATTATAAAGAGATGGAGATACGGGATCTGAAGGATTACCTGGCGGGACGCGGGGTGTCGGTGCGAAGATAGCGCAGAGGAAAGACAGATTTTTATGTTGTTTCGCGTAGAAGAAAATGAGACAATTGTGGATGCCGTCTTGCATAAGCGGCAGGATTATGAGAATATAACAGGGTAAAATCGGAAGGAGGAATATACATGCCCCCGATCACGAATGACTGGGCGAAACCCTTAAGCGCGGAGTTTCGCAAACCATACTACAGAGATTTGTATACAAAGGTTCTGGAGGAATACCGCACGCGGAAGATTTTTCCCGCGGCGGATGATATTTTTAACGCGTTTCATCTGACGCCGCTCAGCGAAGTGAAAGTGGTGATTCTGGGGCAGGACCCCTATCACAATGACGGACAGGCGCACGGGCTGTGCTTCTCCGTGAAACCGGACGTGGAGATTCCGCCGTCCCTGGTCAATATTTACCAGGAGCTTCACGATGACCTGGGCTGCAAAATTCCAAACAACGGTTACCTCGTCAAGTGGGCCGGGCAGGGTGTGCTTCTTCTGAATACGGTTCTCACTGTCCGGGCACATCAGGCCAATTCCCACCGCGGCATCGGGTGGGAGCAGTTTACCGATGCGGTGATCGAGGCTGTGAACCGGGAGGACCGACCGATTGTTTTTATGCTCTGGGGACGGCCGGCGCAGATGAAGAAGAGCATGCTGCACAATCCGAAGCATCTGATTCTGGAGGCGCCGCATCCGAGTCCGCTTTCGGCGTACCGGGGATTTTTCGGGTGTAAGCATTTCAGCAGGGCGAATGAGTTCCTGGCGGCTCACGGAATCGAGCCGGTGGACTGGCAGATTGAGGATGTTTGATGCGGGTTTTTGGAAAATGTTGCAAATAGTAGTTTGAAACAGAGAAAAATGTTGCAGACAATGCTGAACAATAGAAAGGCGAGATATTACGTTCACAGGCTATCCAGCCTGTGAACGCAACACGCTCCGCGGGATGCACACAAAATGCTAAAAAACAGCATTTTGGCGCTGGCTCGCAACCACTCAGCGGTGTGAGTGGCTGACGAGTGAACAGTAATGGCGAAATTTCATCATCACGAAATTTCGCTTTTTTTGTAGTAAAAAGAAGTGAAGCTGCGTTATTATAGTTGAAGAGGATGCAATGGGCACCGGGAAGAGGAAAACTAAAGGTGCAGTTGCAGCGGACAGATTGTCCGCGGGGAGGATCGATCCAATGTTACTCTTTTTCAATATGCTGGATAGTGAAGAGGAAAAAAATAAGTTTGCCATTGTCTATGAAAAATACCGGTATTTTCTGTGGTATCTGGCAAATGAGCGCCTGCGGGATGCTTATCTGGCGGAGGATGCTGTGCAGGAAACTTTTCTGGCGCTTACCCGGCACATGGATAAAATCAGGGACCCTGAGAGCGCGGCTACACGGAATTTCCTGGCGACGATTGTGAAAAACAAGGCCATCGATATCCTTCGGGCAAAGAAGGGTATCATCGAAGATAATTATGAGGAAGGCATGGGCCTGGAGCAGGAAGAGGATCTGCTGGACACGTATCTGGTCAGGGAAAATTATGAACAGATTCTTGCTGCGGTGGGGAAATTGGATGAAATTTACCGGGTGGTATTTGAGTATAAGTATCTGCATGAGCTGAAGGACAGCGAGATCGCGGAACTTCTCGGCGTTACGCCGAAGGTGGTTAATGTGCGGATATTCCGTGCCAGGAAGAAGCTGCAGGTTTTGTTAATGGGGTCTGACCCTGGAAAGAAAATGTTAATGGGGTCTGACCCCGGAAAGAAAATATAAATTTTATAAAAAAGTGTAAACTTTTCTGAGGTGGTTAGCAGT
>JAJQCB010000184.1 GCA_021203005.1 Clostridiales bacterium
CCCTTTATTTTAGTAACAATTCCTATTTATGCCAACTATAATTATACACTAACTTCTGTCGGTCTTTCTCTTGAATTTTTGCTCTATTTCCGGAATACGCTTTACCGGTCGTTGATCACGCGGCTTCCTGTTACCGGTTCTGTCTTTTCGCGCCATTTATGATTCCTCCTCTAAAAACTCTATGGTCTTCAAAGATGGAATCGCCCCATACTTACCAAGCAGATAATTTTTCTCGTAGCTCTCATCCTTACGTATCCGGCTTCCTGTCTCATCCACAAAATCTGCAAGAGAATATAAGGTTGAGACTTCCATATCGTCTTTTTCTGTAAACCAAATTTCATCCCGCCGTAACAACTGATTCGACAGCTGCCACGTGTCATGTGTCGTAAATACCAGCTGCGCATGATTTCGGTTTGTTTCCGGATTAAGGAATGTCAGGATAAAATTTCTTACCAACAATGGATGTAGTCTTGCGTTTAATTCATCTATGAAGAATACGCCTCCATTTTTTAACACATACTCCATCTCAGGATACAAAGCAAACAGTTTCAGCGTTCCCGCTGATTCATCAGACAAGGGGATTTTTGCCATTTCATCAGTTCCTCTTTTCTGATGCAGCGAATTAATCATATACTTATCATCCTTTGAATCGTCCTGCGGCGGAAGCTTTGTAACTTCAAATCCTTTGATTGTTTCATCAAAAGATGCGAAATAATCCACTACTTTTTTCTGCACAGTTTCATCATCGACAAACCCCTTAGGAAGAAGTCTAGACATAAAAAAATTTGTTACGGCATTCCCAAAGTCAGCGAATTCATTATTGAGGAACCAGTCTCGTACTAACTTGCATTTTGCAATCTTAAGTTTTGAGCCGAGAGATACGATTAAAACCTGCTTTTCCAATGCAATCTCAATATTCTCCCTGCTTGCTTTCGGTATCCCGGAAAGATCAAGCGATTCCTTATCACGATAAAAAATCATAGAATATTTCCGGGCAGTACGAGCCTTATAATTTAACCATTCCTCTGTAACACCATCTTTCCCAATACAGAATCCGTAATTATAGGATTTTTCGGTTTTATCGCCTGGAACCGTAAAGTACACCTCAAAAATCGTGTCTTCCTTTTCTGAAGTTGCATCAAATAAAAACGGACGCGGTCTTATATCTTCAAAATTTTCCTCATCATCACCATATTTGAAGGAATCTACAACATACTCACTCATATATTCAAATGCAGCATACACATTAGATTTTCCGCTTGCATTCGCCCCATAGATTGCTGCAACAGGCAGGATTTTTTCTCCCCCCACTGTTACTATCCTTTCGGAAAACTCAGTCATTTTTGCCGCAGATAAATCTAAGGTTGTATCATCCCGGAAGGAATTGAAGTTTTTAAAATTAAACTGTATAAGCATAATGCCACCATACCTTTTAGCTTTTATATCACTATTATACTCATTTTTTGCCAGATTTCAACTCCTTAGTGTGGTTTTTTCTCATTTAGATGTATTTTTATGGTGTATTATAGTAAAAACTCCAACCAAACGCGCTGCGAAAGCAACCTTTGGTTGGAGTTATCATCTTTTTGTTATCAAAATGATTTTCCTATGCAAAATTCTTCTTTAAAAAACAATATTATATTAGAATTTACTCCACCGTAACGCTCTTTGCCAGATTCCTCGGCTTGTCCACATCCAATCCCCTCGCCATTGACAGATAATAGTGAAATAACTTATCTCCTTTTTGCAAAACAGGTATATCCTTACTTAAAAATAGTGAAGCCGGCACAGCCTTTGTATATCCAATAATCCCTGATCCAACGCTCCAGGAAGCCGCATAAAACCTGACTTTTTCTGCATTTTCCCTTGTTTCGAGAGCATTTTTTCTTGCATTATTACCCGGCATTTGTGGTAATCTTACCCGCATTTTTGAGTTTTATGGAGCATTATTTGCAATCTTGGAGCAAAAATTGCAGCCTTACGACCGAATTTGCAGCCTTAGGATTGACAGTCTTAGTATAACTTCAATTTTTCTACAAACGGGCTTTATTTAGCCCATTTTTTCTCATTTTTAAACTTGCTATTCCTGTTCAATTATGTTATCATTGTTTAAAAGCAATTTCAAACAGGCTTTTTAAAGCCCATATGGAAAGGATATTAAACCGCACTCATGAATCTCTATTATGAATTGCTGAAAGAACCAGTATTCAGCCTACAGGATATTTACAAATATTATACGCACCCGGAAGCAGCACGCTCAGCGCTAAAAAAACTTCTGAAACAGGGAATCGTCGTGCGGATCAGGAAAAATATGTATACCTGTATCAGTGGGGAAACGGAAAGTCCTGTGGCGAACAGATATCAAATTGCCTGTGCGCTGCATCCAACCGCCTATATCTCCCATCACACAGCGATGGAATATTATGGAACCTGTGATCAGATTTTTTATGATATTTATGTTTCCTCGCAGAAGCCATTCAAAACATTTGAGTTTGACGGGTACACGTACTTATATGTTGCTTCTAAATGTCAGTCAGGTATAGAGGAAGTACGCTATAGTGGTGGTGTTCGGATTACAAACAAAGAACGAACCGTTATTGACAGCATTAAAGATATGGACAAAATCTCCGGGATAGAAGAAGTCCTTGCTAATATATCAGCAATATCATCTCTTGACGACACACTTATGTTGCAGTATTTAGCCGAATATAAAAATCAGTTTTTATACCAGAAAACTGGTTTCCTGCTTTATCCATTCCGGGAGCAAATGAATCTTGGAAATCAGTTTTTTGAAGAGTGCCGAAAAAAAATCGGGATGAGTAAGCGTTATCTAACTAATGAGATAAGCAACGGAAAGCTCAACCGTGAGTGGAATCTGGTGGTTCCGGATTCCATCTTTCAGTTAAAAAATGGAGGGGCAGACTATGATTGAATATAACAGATCTGAACTCGGAAAATCGGCCAAAGAATACGGTTTTGTCAGAGACACTTTCGAGAAAGTTTTGAGGTTAAAAGAAATACTGGCATTCACCAACACAGATGGTTATTTAAACAGCCACCTGGCATTAAAAGGCGGAACGGCTATCAACCTGACTATTTTTAATATACCCCGGCTATCCGTGGACATAGATATGGATTTTACCCCAAATCTTCCTTTAGAAGAAATGACAGATGCACGGGAGAAAATCAAAAAAATAATAACATCATACATGGCTGATAATGGCTACACCCTCTCTGCAGCATCGCGTTATAGCCATAGTCTTGATGCTTTTATGTTCCAATACCGTAATGCTGGCGGCAACATGGATATGATAAAAATTGAAATTAACTATTCCCTGCGTTCACATATTTATACGCCGGTAACCCGAAAAATAATGACTGACGCTTTCCATGACTCTATGGAAATCTGGACACTTACTCCTATGGAAATCTTTGCTGCAAAAGCCAATGCATTAATGAACCGGGCAGCGGCAAGAGATTTATATGATTTCAACAACATGAATGCTTTTGGATTATTTGACGAAACTGAATTTGAAGCATTCCGGAAATGCATCATATTCTATGCATCAATATCAGCAGAGGTCATCAATAAAGAATTTGACACTTCTGCCATAGACCAAATAAGCTTTACAAAAATACGACGGGATTTGTTTCCTGTTCTCCGTAAAAAGGATAATTTTGACCTTGAAAGCCGGAAGTCTTCCGCAAAAAAATATATCAGAGAGCTTATGGTACTTACACCGGAAGAAAAACAATACCTTAAGTTATTTGAAGCAAAGGAATACCGACCCGAATTACTGTTCAAGGATGATGAGATTCTGAATAATATCAAAACACATCCCATGGCACTATGGAAGATGCAGCACTAATTGCCATCCGCATATAACGTTTTCAGATTTTTAATTCACCTTCTTTCTTGCGCTCATCTTTCTTTTTCTCCATCCGTTCAGTCGAATCCACAAACTTAAACTTCATCACTCCGCCCTCCTGTGCGGATATGATATTAAAAAACTGCTGCGCCGTAATCCTCCAGCCGTCAATGACAAGCACTGTTCCATTGCCCTCGTCATAGTCGACCACAGCTTCGCCTTTATCCCCTATCGTTGCCGATTTTCCGTTCAGACACAGGCTGTTCCTCGGCATTCCCATCCACGAAATCTTCTGATAGTGCAAACCCTTCATCTGTATCCCCTCAGTAATCTTACGTTTGAATTGCTTCAGTTCCACTGCTTTGCTGCAATCCGGCTCTGACCACATTTCAAAATGATAGCCTGCTCGCTCACAGTCATTTCCCCGGTCATTAAAATCCGTCTCAAAACTCCCCGGCATGGAGAGTGCCTGGAACATCTGCACCCTGTGCTGCATCTCCACATCGCCGACTTCCTCGGCCTCTTCCGAAATCAGCGACTTCATGAACTTTACTTTATCCTCTTGGGTCTCTGCCATCTTCTCCGCCGCACTCTTCACATACTCTGTAGAAATCTGCGCTGTCTCGCTTGCCGACCACCAGCACCCAGCTACTGTAAATATGTAATGGATTTCCATCGTGGTGCTATAGCTGCCGTCATTCACAACAAACTCAAGCACTCCGCCAGAACCTCCTGACTGTTCCATCGCCAAATCTGCCGCTTTAGCCGAATCGAGGTACTTCTTCATCACAGGATAGCATCCTTCACAGTAATAGCCATATCCTTCCAATGTACGGACGGGTTTCATTATATGACACCTCTGGCATTCCCCATTCAAAGTATTTTCTTCCATGTGGTCTGTTTCCATATGGTCTTCCTCTCCCTTACCATAATCCAGTATGGTGATTACGATGGGCAGAATATAGCTAGCCCCGAAAACACCGAGCTTCTTAGGTGCCGTAATTGGCTCACCATGCTTCTCTGCTCTCAGGATTCTATATGCGGCAAGGTCAACCGATGCTTTCGTGATTGGCTTTTGCTTTTTGCTTATTTTTATCTGCTTCGGGCTGAGCACGGAATAAGTAAATTTCTCACCGGACACCGTTTCAAATGTGTATCCTTCGAATTTAAGGATGCTTTCCCACAGCGCATCCGTAAATTCCGTAAAGAGAGCGTTTCCTTCCTCGTCCAATGAAGAGGTATACTCTGTCAGCTCCTTTGCGTCCTGCTCGACCGTGCGGACTTTATCTGCCAACTTTTTTCTTTCCACCTGACGCCGCTTCCTCACAGCTGTATCCGAACCAGAACCTTGCTGAAAAGCGGCACTCATGTATGGAAGATACGAGTAAACGGTCTGTGATTTCAGTCCCGTCTCCTCGCAGATTTCTGCAATAATAATTTTACGCACCTGCTTCTCATCCATGTCACGGCTGTTGGCATATTTGTGTACTTTCTCCTTCCACAGCTCATTCACCCTATCGGAGACTTCCGTGTGATAAACCCCGGCTGTGATAAGGAGCTTCCGTGTCTTTGCCACAGGCAGGTCATAATCTGCCGAGACTGACCGGAGAGACTTGCCGGACTTATACTCCTCCGCAATGGCTGACAACGTCTCTGCATTTTCCATATCCTTTTCGATGCCGTTTTTTACATTATTTTTTTCCTTATGGTCATTTGCCATGATTTTTACGCTTCCTTTTTGTGATTTCTGAACAAACATTTTAAAATATAAGGCAGATTCTTCGCCTAATCTGTTTACTATTATACATTCTTTTGATCGAATGTCAATGTTTATGAACGATATTATTTAGTGATTTCTGAACAAGTTTCGAAAATAAAGGTGCCGCAACCTCCAACGGCACCCTCTTATTTTGCGCTTATATAACTATAATTTTTTTATTCTATAGTCTGGTACTTCTCGCGCTCCGACGCAGGAATTTTAAGCACATCCATCGACTGCTCCAGAGATAACTTCATAGAATCCATGAGATTCCTGATATGATCCATTGTGGCATTCCAAGCTCCTTCCGCACGGCCTTCCGCACGGCCTTCCGCACGGCCTTCCGTACGACCGTCCTCGCGAGCTTCCTGCTCTCCCATGATTTTTTCTTCCCACAGCTGCATATATCTCACCCCAGTCTCTTCATTCTTCTAAATTGCTCTCATGCTATATCCACGATTGTACTTCCATGATATATTTTCCAAGTGTGTCAGGCAATCTATGCCTTTTAATCACATCGGCACAATACTTTTTATAAATGGCTTTCAAAGCTTTGGAATGGGAATTGTCATGTTGCCATGCGTAATATACATACGCTGTCAAAACAACAATATCAAATGTCATAATCTCAATGTCTTTTAAATCATCCAGTTCATAGGAAACAATGTCTACCATCGCATCTTTCGAGCAGAGGTAGTTAATGTGATAGTACGCAGCATAAGCCAGACTATAGATTTCTCCCCTGTTTTTAGATCTGCCGCGTTCATACCGAACAAGTTCATGCCCTGCTATATGATTGAAAATGGTAGTGTATAATGGATCAGTTCCATACATCCCGTTTTCGCTTACAATTGTAACCGTTTTTCCTACATATGTATTTATAAAATCTTTCGCCTCATCGTCTATCTCAGCATACACTTCTTCATGGATGATAATATTAGTGAAGCATTCAAATATCGGCAAAATATAGGAATGAAGCATATGCTCAAAAGAACAGTTCCTGTCAGAACCCCGGTTCTCTATACCTACCATAAAAATATTTGCATCAAACATCACCTGTCTGTCCCACAATTCCTGCAAAGTGATTCTGCTCAGTAATGTCTCCATACACAGCTACCTCCGCTTCGCATTTATTATAGAAAACAATGCATCCTCATCCGTATCCTCATCAGCATCCCCTTGATCAGCATCCAGAAAATCTCTGACAAGATTCATATCCAACCCAAGCTTTTCGGCATCACAAAAGACATCCTCTATTGTCACAAAACCTGCATCATATGCTTTCTTGATATCATCATAGGTTGAACTATAAGGGATCACAAAACGATTTTCCTTACTGTACAATTCGTCTACCCTGTTTTTAAAAATGGCTATCTCTTTCAGAACAGTTTTGATGAAGTCATAATTCTCGATGTACTTATCTATATTGTTAATATAATCCTCCTCTGCGAGGCGGTATATAACTGCTTTTAGAGGAATAGCATACTTCACGGTAAGATATATGATAAAAGCAGCGTATTCATGAAATCCCATGGATTTCTTTCCATGAAAAGCTGTCCTTTCAGACCAGATACTGTACTCTCTATTAAGTGCGCCTTCGGGAAGGAGCAGTTCCGCCGCGAATCTGGAGGCGCACTTTTCATTCACACTTTTGAGAAGACTGAAATCACATATATAAGGCGTCTCTTTGCATTTCCGATAATCCCTGATATAATGATAATACTCGTGGGCAGCCGTAAAAATCTGATTGATCAATGGTTTATTCCTATTCAATATAATATAAGCACACTCTTTCCCCATGGTCGGGATATAAAGCATGCCATCTATTTTATCAGAGGTAAAGTCGATGATTTCAAAACGGATATTATGGTTCTGGCTTAAAATCCAGTCAAATATTTCAGTCCCTATCGGCGCAATGGCATACTCCACCCTTTTTTCCCGCACAAGCTGCTTTATATCGCAGATTTCCTGTGGGGACAGAGATGCTGTATTAAAATCATATTCCTTTTGATAATACTGCTCAAAAAGCTCTTCATGATCAATCGACGACATAGGAACTCCTTTTTGCCAGCAATTCATATTTTTCTTTAATACGAATTCGTTCAGCCATTTTTTCTATCTTCGCTTTGTCAGCCTCGTCAAGGCTCCCCATAAGGTAAACGAGTGAATCATGCGTGGTATCCACAAAATACTCATCCGTACTTTTGCCTGATAAATTACAGACCATATTCAAGATGCCTACCGTAGGGATCTGCCTGCCGTTTTCCAAAAGCGACAGCGTGGAACGGTTCGTATTCAATTTTTTCGCAAATTCACTCTGTGACTCTTCTCCCCGCAATGCAATCAGGTCACGACAAAATTTTTTTGAATCAAACTCTTTCATGACAGGCCTCCTCATAACAAATTTCTTTTGCTGTGTTCTGTATTCTAACAAATTATATGCATTTTATCAATAAAAATGTTTAATTTTTTAACATTTTGATTTCTCCAGATAATATTGTAAATGCTATCGTAATAGTTGACCACTTTCAATCAATTCGCTAGCCTATCGCCTCTCATTCTACCAAAAAGGTACACAAATAGGACAATTCCGATAATCTTGATATCCTCTTTCCTGCCGCCGAAAAGTTCGCAAACTGCCTCCGCCTGCGTCTGGATTGTGCAGGCCGGCGCTTTCTGGACAAGAATATCCCCGGCTTCCCCGTGTTCAAACGCGAACAGCACCAGATCCACCGCCTCTTCCAGAGACATAATAAATCTCGTCATATTCGGCTCCGTGAGCGTGATTGGCTGTCCGGATTTAATCTGATCAATCCACAACGGAATCACGGAACCGCGGCTGCACATGACGTTCCCGTATCTGGTGCAGCAAATCTTTGTCCTCTTCGTTGTCCTGCTCTTCGCCACAATCACCTTTTCCATCATGGCCTTAGACGTTCCCATGGCATTCACGGGATAAGCCGCCTTATCTGTGGAAAGGCAGATGACAGTCTCCACTCCCTCATCAATCGCCGCTGTCAGCACGTTCTCCGTGCCGAGAACGTTCGTTTTGACCGCTTCAATCGGGAAAAATTCGCAGGAGGGCACCTGCTTCAAAGCCGCCGCGTGAAAGATAAAGTCTACGCCGTGCATCGCATTTTTAACGGACTGTAAGTCCCGGACGTCTCCAATATAAAAACTGATCTTCTCCGACGCCTCCGGCAACTTCGCCTGAAATTCGTGCCGCATGTCATCCTGCTTCTTCTCATCGCGGGAGAAGATCCTGATTTCTCCGATATCTGTGTCCAGGAAACGGTTTAAAACGGCATTGCCGAAAGAACCGGTTCCCCCTGTGATCATCAGTGTTTTTCCTGTAAATAAACCCATTGTTTTCGTTCCTCCTGTAATATGAATGGAAAATGTTTCCACAAAAATAAGAGCCCAAACAGGCTCTTATTTTTGCGCTTATGCAACTATTATTTTTTATTCCATAGTCTGGTACTTCTCGCGCTCCGCCGCAGGAATTTTAAGAACATCCATCGACTGCTCCAGAGATAACTTCAAAGAATCCATAAGATTCCTGATATTATCCATTGTGGCATTCCAAGCCCCTTCCGCACGACCTTCCTCGCGACCCTCCTCGCGACCTTCCGTACGGCCTTCTGCACGCGCTTTCTGCTCTCCCATAATCTTTTCTTCCCACAGCTGCATATATCTCACTCCAGTCTCTTCATTATTCTGAATCGCTCTTACGCTGTCATGCAACTTTCTTACATTATTACTTTGAATCCTTATGTCATCCTTGCCCAGAATTTTCCGAACTACATACTGACATGCATCAATATCCTGCAATGCGGCAGAAGCAAATGTGTCACTCAGCTTCTTTTAAAAAAATCTCAACAGTTGTATGTACTTTGTCTTATCCCTATCCGAGTAGCGTTCTCCAAATATTCTGAAACAATTATTATCGTTTTGGTAAAATTTTAAAAGCTGCGGTCTGTCTTCACACTCCAGATAAACGACACCACCACCCACATCATGCTGGACGGTAGTTAAAATATCCATCGCATTATCCAGCAAGCTATTACCATTAACAGGTTCTCCTTCGCGTTCCGCATAATTTTTACCAAACTGGGCAATTAAAAAAGCAGATACCATAACTATTAGAAGCATCATCCAGCTGAGCGTATCTTCTTATTTTACAGCCCTATAAGCACTCATTTCACTGCGAACCTCTGTGCCATTAACCTGCGTATTTCGTCTTTATCACGTACAACAGGAATAACAGGTGCAGTCCGCTTCTTCTTAGCCTGCGCTTTCTCGGATTCCTCTAATGCAGCAACAAATCGTTCTGCGGCCTGAGCATCAGTAATCTCAACTTGAGCAAAAATACTTGAAGTAGCCATATGCACACCTCCTTACTGCCTGTCTGGCTCTTTCTGTATTAATAAAAATATTTCTGTATTGCTACACCTATAGTATATCCGTAAACAGTACAAAAATCAATGACTTATCTGATCAGAAATTAATTTTTCAAAGCAACAGGTAAGATCTCTCACGCAAGACAATTTACTATGAGCAATTTTTTCAAAATTGATAATGATTCTCATAAGGCGGCCAATTTGATAATTGTATCATCATTTTTTAATTTTCCTATTGCTTAATCGCGTCCGTACAGGTCACGCGTATATACTTTATCTTTTACATCATCAAGGCAGGGATCATAACGATTCGCAATGATAGACTGTGACTGCTCCTTAAAGGAAACGAGATCATTCACAACTCTGCTTCCGAAGAATGTACTGCCATCTTCGAGTGTTGGCTCGTAGATAATCACAGTCGCACCTTTGGCTTTGATGCGCTTCATAACGCCCTGGATAGAAGACTGACGGAAATTATCAGAATTAGATTTCATGGTCAGGCGATAGACACCAACTATCACTTCCTTTTCTTTTTCCGCAGAATACTCGTCTGAGCCTTCGTAAGCCCCAGCCATTCGAAGCACCTGATCAGCAATAAAATCTTTCCTCGTTCTATTACTCTCAACGATAGCTTCTATCAGATTTTCGGGCACATCCTCATAGTTTGCGAGAAGCTGCTTTGTGTCTTTCGGCAAACAGTAGCCGCCATACCCAAACGACGGATTGTTGTAGTGGTTCCCTATTCGAGGATCAAGACATCACGGATTCCCCGAAGATATGACACATAATCTTCTCCTGCAATTTTCCCTCTGGATGCAATGCAGGCGGCTGTCATATACGTATCCATCAATGCGTCCTCTCCTGTGATCTCAATCCCTCGGTAAGCTATCTCGTCCTGCACCAGTTTGAAATATGTATCTCGGACCTCTGTAAAATCTTTTGCAATATCTGTCAACGTGAGAACGTCATAAAACTGCTTGGCAATTTCCATATCCTTATTATCATTCAGCCGGATACCTGTGGTATGGGGAGCAAACGCCGTAAGTTTATCCCCGAGGACACATTCCACACTCGGTATCTGAACCTCCATCAGTTCTCCCTCGGTTATTAGCAGTTCGCTTTTAATCTGCCTGGATACAAGGCTTGTATACTTAGCATCCTCGAAAAGCACATCCAGCAGGATGTATATGTTCCGCCTGTTAATTGGCGATGAATAGATAAATTTAAAATGTCGCTTCTCGATATTATTCTTACCAACCCGGATTTGTTCTTCACACGAAAGAAACGGAAAGATTTCCGATGCACGTTTTATGTAATCATCAATATCTGTTCCTGGCTTCACAATGATATCTATATCAGTAGATAACCTCATGGGATGCTCCAGCAAAAGTTGAAGGCAGGAGCCACCTTTAAAAACAAATGGCATCCCAACCCTCGCAATCGCTTCCAACAAACCAAAAGCATATACTGTCCGCTCTAATAAAACCGGGTCTCTCCGGCTTTGGCTCTGTAGTTCGCGGATGTGCTCCTCTAAAAATTTTCTTTCGTCAGCATCTTCCTTATACCGTCCTTAATAATGATTTATCAATATATGTCATAATCTTTTTTGTTGCATTTCTTCTCCGTGCATACCGGAACATCTGGCTTTCATCTATAAAAAAGTCCTGAAACGCCTGCGTAAATATTCCATCATATTCTCCCTGTTCTATACAGGAAAGGAGCAATTTATCTGCAACGAGATCGACCAACATCTTTTCCAGCCCAGTATGCCACACTTCGCCAATTCCCTTTGGCGATTCTGTAATCATTTTTTCAATGACAACCATATTATCCAACCAATATTGATGAAACATATCCACCGTTGGGTTGATCAAAATATGGCCTGCGTAGTCGTTCCTGATAGAATCAAAAATAAAATCTCCAAGATCAGATTCCACTGACAGGAATACGACATTATGTGCAATCTGGTGATTGACAAATTCATTCAGCTGCACAAGCTCGAAAATCCGAAAATCAACCAACGGATATTCTCCCTGAATACGATTGGCAAGCTCGTTTGAAAACTCCGAATATTCATAATCGTATTTCTTTACTTCACCATTGTCAACACAGTATGCGTTTCTTCCTACACGCACAATTTCTCCATTGTCCAATAACTTCTGCAGGTAAAATCTTCCCGTGGATTCTGTCGCCTGCTTTCTTTCTCTTTTGAGAGCGCGAAGGAAATCTGAACGTGAAAAATTATTTTTATTGGGTATATAGCATAAAAATTTTTCCAAAAAAAACCATCTCCATTTCGCTATAAGCTGCATTTCGGCAATTTCTTCTTGTTTTGCCGACTTGCAGTAATATTATATTCTTGCGAAACAGTTTTGTCAACTGCATTTCGGCAATTCTTTTCATTTTTGCCGACTTGCAGTTTTTTTGAAAACTTCATCATAAACTTTCTCATCTTTCCATCAAAAAAAGACACCCAGCCCAACTGTCTTGTTGAGCCAGATGCCTCTTTTCTTCATTTCCTGCTTCGCTCATCGCTCCGGTTTATGATATGCTGCGGTACCGGTTTGCCGTCACGTATGGCCATCTCTGCCTGCTTGATATGCCGCCGGTCCAGCGCAGATACCCTGCCGCCGATAATCTGTGGTTTCGGCAGGTTGTTGATCCGTCCATCTATGAAACTGTAATTCTGCTCTTCCGACATTTCCGCACTCTGGAGGTATTCTCCATTTTCCAGATACTTCTGCCAGTTCTCCAATGGCGGTTTAGGCGGCGGAGGTTTCTGCTCTTCCGGAGGATATATCAAGCATCTCCTCCACAATTTCTTTTGCGTGAAAGCTATGCTGCGGCTTTTCTGGGGAATCTGCATAACTCTTCTCCCGGACATACCATCCCAGCTTCCCGATAACATTCTTTCTTATTCTGGAAGAACCAATTGCACAGACAAAATATGCGTCTGGATAATCCGTTGCCTTATCACAGCCACCTAAAACCGGATAGTCATCAACGGTCTTTCCCGCCATCTCCGGATTATCATCCAGGAAGCCGAGGAAATTCCATGTAGGTTCTACCGCATTGATTCTTTCAGCAAGCCAAGCCACTTCTCTTCCGAAACCGCTGGCCCCTATAATGATTAAATCATTTAGTGTACTTTTATCTTTCATATACAGAGTGTAAGCCCCAGAGACAAAATCCTGCGCGAAATTGTATCAAACCTGCTTGCACACAGAGATTTTTCAAGCGGTTATGTTGCAAAAATGGTTATTGAAAAGGATAAGATTTTAACTGAAAACGCGAATCTTGCGCATGGTTACGGACCGCTTAGCCTGAATACATTCAGTGCCTATGTGAAAAACCCTCCTATTTCCAAAGTCTTTCGTGAAATCGGATTTGCTGATGAACTTGGTTCCGGCATGATAAACACGAACAAATATACAAGGATATACTCCGGCGGAGAACCACAGTTTATTGAGGGTGACACTTTCCGCATTATTATCCCTCTTTCTGAGGTTGCTACGGCAACCGTCGGTCCAACCGTCCGCACAACTTCCGGTGAGGAGATAAATGAGGAGATAAATGGGGAGATAAATGGGGAGATAAAACTGACTACAACAGAGCAGCGAATTTTAGAAGAGATGAAGAAAAATGCCCATATCACACGCCCTGAGCTTATGGAATCTATCGGCATTTCAAAAAGTACCCTTGACCGCGCAATGAGCCGTCTCAAAAAATCCAATCTGCTCGAACGTGTTGGCTCTAATAAAACCGGATACTGGAAGATTAATTGTTAACATTAACGTAAAATACCAATCAGTAAGCAGCAAACAAATATACTGCACTGATTGGTATTTTTATGAGCTGACGCCCAACTGTATTTTGAAATATACCTGTTTCCATGGGATTCAGACCTCCATCTGCCGGTTTCACAGACAGGGGACTGATTCCCCTCCGCATCATTTAATGCCGCTTTCAATTCAGGGATTTACATCCCATCAATTCCGGCGAAAAAGCCGGATTACAGAGCTAAACGACCACCATACCAGATACCCCACTGCTTTAATCAGAACCACTGCAGCAATCACGCATCCAAACAGTGCGCCGATAATCGCATGCTCTCGCCCGCTTTCTGCTTCATCAGCGCCAGTTCCCCGGTAAAGCGGTCTTCATCCTCAATCATGGTATTCAGCCGTTCCAGTTTCCCCTGCAGGGATTCTACTGCAGCCGTCAGTGCCGATTTTTTGACCAGATACTGTTCCCGGCTTAATATTCCTTCCGCGTAGGCTTCATACTGCCGGATTCGTTCTGCTTTCAGCTTGTCGATCTCGCTTCGCATCTGCTTACAGTCAAGACTGCCTTTTTTGGTTTCTCTCCCTTTTCGGAGTTCCATCTGGATTCCGAAGTCATGCAGCTGGTTCAGCTGCTGCCGGAGCATCCGCCAGACCGCCTCGTCTATATGTACTGCCGGGATATAATCACCGCAGCAATCCGAATGTCTGCCGACTTTCTTCTTATGCGGGCAATAGTACACAGGCTCATATGCCAGTTCAAGATAAGTCATGGACAACCTGCACACGCCGCACCGGATCAGGCCGCGCAGGGGATATTCATTGTTGATTTTGAATTTCGGCTTATTCATCTGCCGGATTGCGATCTGCGCGTTCTCGTATTCTTCTTTCGTTATAATCGCATCATGCGCATCGTTCGTAATCTTTAACATGTTATCGACGCTTGCATCCACGCCGCCGTTGCGGACAATCTCCGCACGTTTGCCGAGTGCTTCCACCATCGCTGTCTGTTCCTCACTCGGCTGCAGCACCACATCGGAATAATCCACCTCCGGCACCGGCAGCTTTAGCATATCCGAAGTCTGTATATCTGCCGCTTCTTTAAAGACAGACATCAGTTCCGGAAGATTGAAGAATTTTGCGAACCGCGTTTTCACCCGGTATCCCGTCCCCTCCGGTGCAAGTTCCACTGCCGTAACCGTCTCTCCAAAGGTGGATGCCCAGCTGTCAAAATGCCCCAGGTTCATTTCCATCAGGCGGTCATATTGAAGATAGCGCATCAGCGTATATAATTCCGTCATACTGTTTGAGACCGGAGTGCCTGTAGCAAACGTAATCCCACGGCTCCCGGTAATCTCATCCATATAACGGCACTTTGCGAACATATCCGAGCTTTTCTGCGCCTCCGTCTGTGCGATTCCGGCGATGTTGCGCATAATCCCTGCCCTTGTACTCATGGAAAACGGAATGGGAACCATCCTCGTTCTCGCCCATCAGGACAATATTCTGTCCGGTTGACCACAGCTTCTTTCCGTGGGAAGCCCAGGTGCTGCGTTTAAATCCCGTGACCGGGATGGAATCGCCGCTCTCCAGCTGCTTATCAAGGATTTTTGTCCCAAGTACATCAGCTACTGCCTGCGCATCCTCACCGTAAAATTCAAAATAGCCGTTGTGTTCAAATCCGACAAGGACGTTTACCCGGTATTTCTCGCGGATACGCTCATACTCGGATTCTTTTGCAGACTCCAAAACAGCAAGCTCCTCCTGCTCCGGTTCTGCAGCTGCAGCATCTTCAGGTTCAACACTCATGCCGCCCTCTGGTTCCTCAACTGCCGTCTCTCCGGATGCAATTGTTTCCATGCCAGACAGTTCCGTATCATCCGAAGATGAATCCATATCATGAGATACTTCCCTGTCCGCCTTTGAACCAGTCTCCTGCAATCCATCTGCTTCATTCACGCCTTCTTCCAAAGTTTCTTCTTCGGACATAGTAGCTTCTGATGCTTCACTTTCATTCACAGATGTTATAGGCATTTCGCTTTTCTCTGCAGAAGATGATTCTTCAACAACAGAGCCATCGCCCGGAGCATAATCAGCTCCTGCCGCTTTTTCTCCAGTTCTTCCACTTTGTCAAAGCCTTCCGTACTCTCCCTTTTCAACATTATCTGTACTGTCATGATGATTAGTTTCAAATCCAGAAAGAAAGAATAATTTTCTATGTACATTAAGTCGAGCCTTAATTTATCATAAGCAGTTGTATTATATCGACCGTAAATCTGAGCATATCCTGTCAAACCACCTTTAACTTTAGAGCGAAAAGAAAATTCCGGTATTTCTTTCTGGTAGAATTCGACGTGCTCCGTCCTTTCCGGCCTTGGCCCTGCTAATGTCAAGAGAGGAACAACTTTTTTCCCGATTTTTTTCTCAAACCGCCTATTTTCCCAAAAAAGGCACAAAAAAAGCCTTTGATCGCTCAAAGACCCACCTGTTATGTCTATAGTAGTAATTTTACAGTTCTGTCATTAAACTGATTCCCTCTTTCATGCCAGTGAAGAATGCTTTCTTCTCATGCTCCTCGCACAGCTGATATACAGCCGCCACAATATCTTTTTGCAGCTCTGGGTTTTCACAAATTTTATCTCTTAACGCCTCCTCAAATACAGTTACCATATCTGATAGTTCTTTCGTCCCAACAGTCCCTTTTTCTGAAGCACGAAAATATATAGAATACGCCAGCGAATCCGTTTGCGCTCCCCCTGCTTTTATTCTTTCTTCCACATATCTTTCTACCTTGTTTGAAATATCACCGTACGCCATCGCCATCAGCTCCTTCCATGTTCATATCTGTGAAATTGCACGGCATTTTTATTCTTCTCCGAACAGCCGCATATCTGCCATGTTGAAAACGACTGCGTTATTTTTCTCAAAATAGGTTCCCGTGATCTGATAAGTCCGGTTATCCCTATAGCCATTTACTGCAAGGATTCTTTCGACAAAGGAGCTACTGACCACCCGCATTGAAACGTGCTTGCCCAACAGAATTCCTTCCGGCACTTTGAAGGACATATATTCTTTTCCGGGGCAGGGCATCACTGCTATCGAATCCATCGCCTTATTTACTTTCAGGCATAGATATGTCGGCGCTCCCAGCAGGCGCACCACATCTTTGCCTATGTGTATCTCTTTCCGTTTTCCGGATATAGAAATCTCCACTCGTGCCGTGTGCTTATTTCCATTCCACATCTTTTGCTCCTGATTGCTGCTATTATTCTCATCCACAATTATCAATCCTCATTCCAAAACCCACTCTACACAGACCTTACAGGCAGCACAATATCATCGCATGGTTAAGCATTACCATCCGCTCCAAGAAGCGCCACTTACAGTCTGTGCCGTGGCTGTAGTTTCATCTTTTGTTTCTGTAGTATTCCCCTGTTTCAACGCATCATTATTTTCAGTATTCTGATCTGGTTTTATCTCACTATTATTTTCCGGTGTGCTCCCTGGCACAGAAGCTGCAAGGTCAAGAACTCTCTGCCCGTATGAATCCTGTGACAGCGGAATCGTCTCTTCTTTTGCTCCACTCAACTGCACTTCTGCATGATGGGCAGCTGCCGTCCCCTCTGCCGCAAATCCTTTTGCCGCCGTTTCATTCGATACAGGTTCTATGGTCACTGTTTCCACAACGGATGGATTGCTATCATCTCTTTTAGTATCTCCTCCGGCCGCTTCCTGCTTATTTTTATCTGATCCATCAGCTCCTTGATAATCGGAATATGTATTTCCCACATACCCCTCCAGATACTCAAACATATTGATCTGTCTGGCAGAGACATAATCGTTATACGACTTGCCAACTCTGTCCTTATAATATTCCGGATAATACATGACCTGCTGTTTCTTCTGCCTGGTCTCGCCGGTCTTCTCGTCCACGTACTCCATGGATTTTGATTCGAACATGACCGCTTCCTCAAGCTCAAAGACAAGGACAAGGCCGTCCCTCGAATTTGCCACACGCCCAAGGACCTTATAGCGGCACTCCTTATTCCACCCCATCAGGCGGTAGAGCTTATCGACATATTCACGCGATGTTATTTCCTTATTGACCCACTCGCCATCCTTCTGGCGGATACGCGCCCAGTCAACGGAAGCATATTCTTCCTCCCGGCACATAACCACCGTCATCCGCTTTTTCTGCGGATGGTAAATCGGGATAATATACTGCACACCTTCAAACAGGCGGATGCAGGCCATGTTAAAGGACAGCTTGCCATATTTAATGCTTACAGCCGGCTTTTTCAGCATGGAAAACTGGCTGCGCGGCGGCATCTCATAACCGTCCAGGTCCTCATATTCCAAAGGCTGTTTCTGCTCCATCCTTGACTTTACAAGTGCACGAATCAGCTCCTGGTCATTATACCCATAGGACTGACCGGACGCAGCATTGCCGTTATCCGGCGTCTTATCTGCTTTATTATGTACCTCCGTCTCCTGACCGCCATTCTTTTCCGGCATACTCATCGGGTGTTCCAGTGTCTCCATCTTACATCTCCAATCTGCTACATTGACATCAATAAGGCTTCCAGTTCTTCCTCTACACTCTCATGGGACGGGATGTATCCAATCAGCGGATTTACTACCACATCTCCATGTTCTTCTGCATCTGCCGCTGTAAGAGAGTTGAACAAACTGTCACGCTTTTTCCGGAATGGATATAACATGCCGATTCCGTGGCGCATTCCGTTTTCTTCTTTCGCAGCCAGCTCGCTGTATTTTATCGGGATATACCGTGACGGCAGGTCTGCCTGCTCCGCTTCCACGGCTTCCGCTGCTTTCTGTGATGCTTTCGTTTTCACAACCTGCGGTTCGTCCAAGTAAAATACCATGATTTTCCTACTTCCACGTTCACGGGTAATCCCTCGGAACCGGAACGAATACTCCTTAATCCAATCTAATTCCTCATATACCGCCCCGCAGAATGCTTCCCCTCGAAATGACGGTATCCAGTTTCCGTTCTCATTTACCCATGGGAAGCCCTCTTCATCGTCACAGTTGCGGATAACAACCGCCTGCAGCAATGGATGATAGAGCAGCTCAATCCGGTCACACTTTCCAAGACGTTCATAACATTTTCTGTTGAATTTAATCTGCTTCTGGCTGATTGTCAGAGTCGGCGTCTCCCTCCCGATAAAGAAAGCACTGTACGGGACGTAATAACCGTTAAAATCCATATGGATAATCTTACTGTGTTCCTCGCCACTGATAACACGAGACTGGTACTCAACATCTTCGTATTCTTCTTCATCATAAGCACTGCGGGAAAGTTCCAGAATCGTATCCCTGTCAATGCCATTGAAAGACGGGTTCAGGCTCACGAAACCTTTCAGCCCTCCGGCGCGGATAACGCTGATTTCCGGCACCGCTGTGTGGCGCAGCCTGCTCGAAGTAAGCAGATGGACGGCCTTAGCAATCTCCGGCGTCACAATGCCCTCGTGGTGGTTCTCCACAAAAGCGGCATCCCTGATCTTCTCATTCTTCACGACCTTCTGCTCCTTATAATTCAGCACGACAGTCTTCCTTGCCATCAAATCGCCCCACCTGCGCTCATTCAGCAAAATCGCCCCTACCATACCAGCATTCCAGTCTGTCCTGCCTTTCAGTGTCGGCCTTTGGTATTCCGTCAGCGTTTCTGCAATCTCTTCATTCGACTGGCCGGAAAGACGCGCCATAAAAATATATTTCACTGTCACTGCTTCATCTTCCACCATGACAAGCCTGCCATCCTGCGTATGGCGGTAACCAAGCAAATCTGATAACGGGTACTGGCCCGTGCAGATACGCTGGTCATAGGATAAAATCATGCGCCGGCTCTTATTTGCTGATTCCCAGTCTGCAAGCATGGCATGTACCTGAAGGTTTACCCCTGCATCCGGATTTAAGGTGTTTAAGTGCTCTGTCTCAAAAAATACGCCAACCGGATGACGCGGGTTCTGCGTCTGGAGCTTCTGGATTTCGTTTACAAAATCGCCCACATTACGGGCAAATCGCGATACACTTGCGCAAAGAATCAGGTCTATCTTCTGGTTCCTCGCATCCTCAAGCATCCTCAAAAACTCTGTCCTCTTCTTCATCGAAGTGCCGGATTTTCCTTCATCTGCATAAATGTCAACCAGTTCCCACTTCGGGTTCCGCGTCACTTTCTCCGTATAATATTTTTTCTGATTCTCATAGGACGATACCTGCTCTTCACTCGCCGTGCTGACCCTGACATAAACACCCACCTTGTGTTCATTATCGTCAATATCAAGGGAAAGCTGGTCGGCTTTTATCAAAACCGCATTATCTGCAGAAGCGCTCCGAATCCGTTCCCTTGTCAGCTTTTTACGCTCCTCACGTTCCGCATGGCGACTGTTCCACGGCTCAGCGACAACTTCTGCAACAGCCAAATCTTCTTCCCTCTGTTTTGGCAGGACATTCCCTTTGATATCATCCTCTTCTGCATTATTTTCTTCGGTATCATTCTCTGCAATGCCATTCCTTATAATGCTATTTCCTATGAAGTTATTCTCTTCAATGCTTTTTTCTCTCACATCCGTTTCCATATCATCGGTGTCTCTTTCTGCTACTGGCTGCTCCGTGTTCCCCATTCGTAAACTACTCCTTTCCGCCACAGGCTTTTGTGACTGATTTTTTCCATGCATTGTATGCTTCCGGGTTCAGCCCGATAAATTCATCCGCCATCTGGATAAGCGCCTGCTTCTGCCCATCAAAATCCGTGACGGTATCAATCCTGTAATCATCATCTTCCGTAAGAAGGTCAATCCCGCCGTTTATCCCGGACAAGAGCTTGACCATATAACAGAAATCTCCCATATTTGCCGCAAGATAAGCTTTGGTCTGCGCTGCAATGCACTGGACTTTCCCAGACCGGCAATCATTCAGGAGCCGTACCATCTCCGGTCTTTTTGCTATCTGCTTATTCCCCGTGATGTCAATATACACTCCAGCCAGTTCGTATTTCTCCGATCCAGCAAACTTATCCTCGTAATATTTGTTATGGTAGGCAAGAGCCTCCTCACGGTGCTTCTCCCATAACTTCGCGAGTTTTACGTATCCAGCAACACGGATTTTCTCACTCATCGTCATTCCCGCTTTCCGGTTCCAACTTCCAGTACCAGACATAACGCTTACGGTATGCTTTAATCCCTAAGTCCTTTGCCGCCCTCCGCACAGTACGCTCACTGAAGTTCAGCCTTCCCATCGTTTCAATAACTTCATTTGACGGCACGTCCTCTGCCGTCATCATCAGCCGGAGGATATTCTTCACGCGCCAGATTTTGGTCTTGCGCTCCGGCTCCGTCAGAAGCATTTCATCGCTTACGTTCCTCAAGGAGCACCGCCCAATCCACTGGAAACCGACATCCGCATCCATGATAAAAGCAACGCTTTCGCCTTCCGGTGCAAGGCTTGACTTAATCTGGCTGATATAGCGGATATCCGGCATCTGTTTGTCCCTTGTGACCATAAGGACACTCCGCGCAATCGCGGTTATATCAATGCTTCCTAAGCCCCGATATAAATTCTTTCCGCCAGACATTTTATTCAGATGCCCGATCAGGACAACCGCACAGTTATACTTTTCTGCGATATTCGCCATCGCTCCCATCGCTGTTCTTGCCTTGACAGCGCTCTGCATTTCGCCACTCTCAGAGAAAAAAGCCTGTACCGGGTCAATAATGAGCAGCCTTGCGCCTAACAAACGGATACTCTCTTCAAAACGGCTGTCCGAAAGCCGCAGCGGTGCTTCTTCTCCTGTGGTGGAAATAAACGCAATCCTGCCGCAGTCTGCGCCTGCCTGCTCCATCCTCGGTTTTACTGTATCCCCCACATTATCTTCGGCGCACTGGTAAATGACAGTCTGCGCCTGTGGAATCTGTGTCCCGTCCGGCAGCTTGCCGCCAACGGAAAGGCTTGCCGCAAGGTTTATCATACACGTGGACTTCCCGTCGCCAGGGTCTCCCTGCAGGAGTGTAATCTTCCCATATGGAATATACGGATACCACAGCCAGTCTATCTGCTGCCTGTCAACCGCCGAATAAAATTGATATGGGTTCATTTCCATCCTTCCACGTCCCTTGCACTTTCACATTTTTTCAGCCGCCTGTTCTTTGCCGACATATTTTCCACTAATTCTGAGACCAGGCCGATCTCCACCGCATTCAGTCCGCTCACGTCAATCTTCGTGTTAGAATCGCATCCAAGCAGATAATCCGTACTGACATGGAAGATTTCTGCTATCCGGATCAGGATATCAAAACACGGCTGTCTGTCATCATTTTCATACGCGCTGATTGCCCGTTTGTTTACGTCCAGCAACGTCGCCAGCTGCTGCTGTTTTAAGTTGTTTTTCAGTCTTAACTGTTTAAGCCTGCTCCCGAAGGTTTCCTTCATGTGCATTTTCCTTCCGTGCATCATGGCAGGTATACAGCCAATTATTTCTTTTGCATATATCATAACAAAAATTAGTCCGCATTTGGCGGATTCCATTCGCCTTTTTGCGGACTATTCGCTGTTTTATGCCCATAATGCACTATCCTTATCTAAAAATAGTGAAGCTGGCACACCCTTTGTATAGCCAATATTTCTGCTTCAATGCTCCCCAGAGCCGCGAAAGCCGCATAAAACCTGACTTTTTCAGCTCTTTTTTTCATTTAAGAAGCATTTTATCTGGCAGCCTTGCCCGTTTTTTGCGGTAGTCTTACGCACATTTTTGAGGTTTATGGAGCATTATTTGCAATCTTGGAGCAAAAATGGCAGCCTTACACCCAAATTGGCAGGCTTATGGTTGGCAATCTTACTGATGTGTCTTCTTCCCATAAACATTGTAACGGAATGGGTGAATACATTCACCCTATAAATTCATAAGCCACAAAATTATAATAGAAACATCTTGCAGGAAGGAGGATGCTCGCAGATGTTCAGTTTTGAACCGCTTTGGGAAACCATGAAGAGAAAAAACATTTCGCAGTATGACCTAGTCAACGGCGGCATTGACAAGCGCACATTAGACCAGCTGCGCCATGACCGGAACATTACGATACTGACACTTGCGAAGCTCTGTAATATCCTCCAATGCACACCGAACGAAGTTGTCCGTATCAACCTGGAAAATCCATCGGACACAGAAATGTAAAGAAAAACGCCCATCTCGTTTTTAATGACGGGATGGGCATAACTTTTTGCTTATGTATTCTATTATTTTTGAACCTGCTCATTTTTGAGCGGGTTCGTTTTTCATTCATCATGTGTTCATCCCCTGCTCGTCCTTCCTCGAAAGGTTCTGAACATCAGGCACACCGGATAACCGGCTAGGTAAAACGCGGCTCTGACCGCAAGCCCGGCAGCTATGATACAGCCAAACAGTCCTCCGATCAGGACACAGAAAGCCATCATCCCAACCATACCAGAGATATCCCATTTGAGCGGAACCACCACAAGCATATGCGGGATTCCCATCAAAATGCCATAGAGCAGGGCAAAACGGAACCAGTCCACCTCTCCGTCTACCATATAGAAATACTGTCCCAGCCATCCAATCAGTATAAATATAACCGCCACCAACACACCTTTGCGAATATAGTTTTTTAATGTCATAGCTTTCTCCTTTCTCATCCATCATGTCTCATTTCATCATTTTCCAACGTAATCATTTGTTATCACATAGCCATCCGGTTTTAAAAATCCTCT
This sequence comes from Clostridiales bacterium, assembly GCA_021203005.1. Lineage (GTDB taxonomy): Bacteria > Bacillota > Clostridia > Lachnospirales > Lachnospiraceae > Eubacterium_I. Next base: position 23,558 of record JAJQCB010000184.1, read on the forward strand.
TGCGCTTCAAACAATGACAATCCTGCAAGCATCATATCCTCGTCCATATCCAGAGCAATGTTGCTGTCCCCTCCCGCATCTATCTCTTCCCCTGCATCTGATTTTATCTGCTCATGGTTTTCCGGCAATCGTTCTTTCGTATCAGCCATAAGGCTTGACAGCTGTGTCACAAATGAATTATCGGAAAGCAATGCTGCCTTGACCTTTTCTAACAGCTCCTGCTCGCCTGTAATAACTTCGCTCTTTTTCTTACCATCACGCTGATTCATCCATTCATACACCAGTTCCGTGATGAAAGCCGTCTTACATCGTTTCTGTGTTTTCAGGAATTCTCCAACCGCCTGTTGCCGCTC
>JAJQCB010000234.1 GCA_021203005.1 Clostridiales bacterium
GCACTGCTCCGTGTAGCCCAGATTACCCGCATCGGCGCGTTTCTTGACTGGGGACTGGAAAAAGATCTCCTTCTGCCTTATAAAGAGCAGCTCCGCACGCTGCATGAGGGCGACGAGATTCTGGTCACCCTTTATGCGGACAAAAGCGACCGGCTCTGCGCCACGATGAAGGGATTATACCATCTGCTTCAGACAGATCACTCGTATCAGCCGGGGGACACTGTAACCGGACGCATTTATGAATTCAGCCGTGATTTCGGCACATTTGTCGCGGTGGACGACCGCTATTCCGCCATGATTCCCGGCCACGAAAACACGTCCCGGCTTAAGATTGGGGATGTGGTTTCCGCCACCGTCACAAAAGTGAAAGCGGACGGCAAGCTGGATCTCACCCTCCGCGAAAAAGCCTATATGCAGATCGACAGCGACGCGGAGGAAGTGCTTCAGCTGATCACAGAGTACGGCGGCGTCCTGCCTTTTAACGACAAGGCATCCCCCGAAATTATAAAAAGAGAGGCGCACATGAGCAAAAATGCATTCAAGCGCGCCGTTGGCCACCTCTACAAGGAAAGGAAAATCGAATTCACCGAACGGGGGATTCGTCTGACCTGATCCCTATAGATTGGGAGTAGTTACGTTGTCATTGCACTATGACTGCCTGCTGCGCCGGAGGCTTTTCTTTCCGGGTATCTGCTGCGCCGGGGACTTTTCTTTCCGGCGCAACAGATACCCGGAAAGACACCGCGGCTGACAGCCAGCAGGAAACCGCCTCTTTTACGCTGCCGCATTGGCATTTATTGTTTCTATCACTTTCCTGATCCCCATCCATACCGTCAGATCGGTAAATATCTCTACCACGCTTCCCCGATCCGTAAATGGAGATTCCTGAAGCACAGAAAGGTCTTTCATCATTCCATTGTGAACGATATATTCCACGATTTGATTTACAAAGTAAATCTGTCTGCTGTCCAGGCTTGTACTTGTCAGGTATTCCGAAAATGCTTCCTTCGCTGCATTCATATCAAGCCCTACGATTTCGCGGACAAATTCTCCAAGTGGCTTTGTACCAATTTCATGTTCATAATCCTGTCTGGTTCCAACCTCTTTCCACAGAATTGCTTCTAATGTTTCAACATCTGTCTCAGTCAATGGCTGATTCGTCTTAAGCTTTGCAATGGCAATGTTATCCTGGTGTTGCCGAATATAATACTCCGCCTTTGCCTTGTAATTCTTCAGCTCATCATTTTCCAGTTCAGATTCTTTCCATTCAACGGAAAGCAGCTCATCTGAGAAATCAGTCTCATATTTGACTTTACCACGCGGAATATATTTCATCAGATCACGAAGCTTTTCTCTGATTTCTTCAAACTCGTTAATTCCTGCATGATCCACATAGTCCGTATTCAGGATCTTATGAATCAGCTCTGACTGTGCCTGGATCTCCGGTATATTTGCAACACCTGCTATCCCGGCAACTTTCTTATGCAGATCGGAACGAGCCCTTGTATATTTCTTTCCTATCAGATATGCCAATTCAATTCCATACATAAGAGCATCAAACCGAACCGCACTTGCATCATCTCCATCCGGAAGAATAAGCGGCGCAACCTCCTCCCGCACAATCAGGGTATCTTCATAGGTGAGCCCCTGATAATTTGCCTCTGCCGCATACAAATCCACGTATTTCAAATGCTGACGAACCGCAAAATTATCCCTTGGTAATTCCTGTACCTTTTCGCTCATCTGCTTTACCAGAGCCTTGCGATAAGCAATCAATCTCCGGGTCTGATAATCGATGTCCTGAAGCTTATATGAGATTTCGAACTTCAGATTAAAAATAGCTCCCTGAAGTGCTATCATATTAGCTGTTGCTTTGCCTTTATTCATTCGGAAGAACTCAAAATTACCGCAGAAATCAAATATATAAAACTTCTGCTTATCCTCGCCATCCAGAAGTCCGGGGCAGAGTCTTGTCCCACGACCGATCATCTGCCAGAATTTCGCCTTACTCATAACCTTCTTAAAAAACACAAGATTCAATACTTCCGGTACATCAATCCCTGTATCCAGCATATCTACAGAAATTGCAATCTGCGGCATTTTCTTCGGGTCAGAGAACTCATCAATCGCGCTCTGCACATAAGTCATGTAATTATCGATTACCTTTGCAAAGTCCGGAAGATGCGGATACTCTTTATGGAATACTTCCAGTATTTTTTCAGCATGATCATGGTTTTTGGCAAAGACGATCGTCTTTCCAAGCTTCTGCCCATAATCGATTTTGATACCATCCGTCATCAAGGTATTTAACACCTGCTTTATAGTATCCTCATTAAAGATCCATGTATTTAATGCAGATGAGCCGATCGCCTCCGGCAAATCGCCATGCTCATCCTCGAAAGTTTTCTCATATGCTTCCTTATCCTCATCGGACAATTCATCGTACACGATTCCCTGCTCAATGAATTTCAGCCTGGATTCCACTGACACATAGTCTACAAGGTAACCATCCTTTACCGCCTGTGCCAGGTCATATCCGTATGTCGGCACTCCATTCTCCAGCTCAAATACTTCATAGGTATTCTTATCGATTTCATCCTTTGGGGTTGCGGTAAGCCCTACTAACGGAGCGTCAAAATATGTGAAAATATCTTTGTATTTATTGTAGATGGATCTATGCGCTTCATCACAAATAACCAGATCAAAATGTCCGCTGGTAAATAACTTTCCCTCATCGTCACCGACCGTATCAATACAGTTCATCATGGTCTGATACGTTGAGAAAATGCAGTGTGCATTGTAATTATCCTTCTCTTCCACCAGATTAGAACATGACAGGTTGGGTAACATATTTACAAAGCTTCTCTTTGCCTGTGTAACCAACGAATTTCTATCTGCAAGGAACAGGATATTTTTCACCCACCCGGCCTTTAACAGGCAGTCACACAGGGCAATCACCGTTCTTGTCTTTCCTGAACCTGTCGCCATAACCAATAAAGCTTTTCTGCGATTCTTCTCATCGAAGCTGTTACACACCGCCTTAATGGCAGATTCCTGATAATAACGCCCTGCAATATTTTTATCCACCACAACGTGTTTAAGACTTGTCCTCATGGTCAATAAATTGAACCACTTCTCCAAATCTCTCTTTGAATAAATAACGGAACATTTTCGCTCAGGATATTGCCCGTCAATAATATGCGTTTCAAATCCATTCGTAAGGAAAATCACCGGCCTTCTTTTAAATTTTTGTTCCAATATATCTGCATAGAGCTTTGCCTGCTGTCTGCCTTTCGCTACATCCACACAGGTTCTCTTCGCCTCAATCACAGCCAGCGGTCTGTGCATATCATCATATAGAACATAATCAGCGTATCCAACTTCTGACTTATTCGGCATACCCGGAAGTTCTACTTCATTAATCCAGTCCTTGCCCTCTGTCCAGCCTGCATCAGTAAGCATGGCATCTATGTAAAGCTTTCTTGTTTTAT
>JAJQCB010000082.1 GCA_021203005.1 Clostridiales bacterium
TTCAATCGCTATGGATTTTTTAGGTGTTCAACTTCATTTTACAATCGACCAATTATTTTCATTTTTTGAAATCGTATTATGATATATTATACTGCTGTCAAATTAAATATGCAATATTTCTCTTTCAAAATCGTAATTTTTTTTGAAGCCCAAAATATGCCGCATCAAAGTCCTCTCCAGAATTGGTGCAGTTACTTAAATTCCATATCAAATGCCGGAGCCATTCTCTCAATCTCTCCTCTTGTCAGGCCATATCTTTTTGCCAATATTCTCCAATTATTTTCTACAATACCTCTGATCTCATCCAGGCATATCCTCGCTTGTTTTTCAGTTATCCCAAACATAGCCGCAACATCCAACGCCAGCTCAAAATCGATTAAATTATTGTTCTCATCCACATTCAAAGATAACACATCTCCCTCTGAATCTGGATTCACATCATATAAAGGTGACAATCCTTATATACATAAATAATTCCTACATCCGCCATATTTATTTGCCCCTTTTCGCTCTGCCACGAGTCTGAATATTTAAATCCTGCAATTTTCTTCCAAATTCATCATCCCTGGCAACCAATTCAAAATCTTTATCCATTCCGCCAAGTGCATGTAATACAGCTGCATAAGTTCCTATTGATACCGTTGGGGTACCCTTTTCCACCGACCATAATGTGGCGCGACTGATTCCGGCTCTTTCAGCGACTAATTCTGTTGCAAGATTTCTTCTTAATCGGGCCATTTTAATTTGTTCACCCATTGTTTCTAATATTCTTTGTGTTTCCGGCATCACAACCACTGTTCTTTTACTCATATCAGGTTCTCCTTATGTTTAATATAATAAACCTATTTAGCGTTTTTGTCAACTTAATCAAACATAACCTTCTCATAAACTTGAGTTGTTTTTAGCGTATCCAGCTAAAAATGTCTTATACAAAACTTTCAATATAAACATCAAACTATTACGCAACAAGAAAAACTCACCGGGTTGCACATAAACGCGCGGAAACAAAAGATGTAACTTTTCCTGACCGGGCTGTTTTTCCGCCTTTTCCTCATGATCCAAAGAACACCCTTAAGAATGAGTGAACTATTTTATCTCCTGCTTCTCTTGATATGCCAGCCCTTTGTTCACAAGCTTGCGCACCACATCATAGATCACCGCAAACACCGGCACGCCGACGATCATGCCGATAAAGCCGAACATGCCTCCAAAAAACAGAATAGAAAAGAGCACCCAGAAGCTGCTGAGTCCCGTCACGTTCCTGAGAATCCGAGGCCCCAGGATATTCCCGTCGAACTGCTGGAGGATCAGGATAAAGACCAGGAAGATAAGCGATTTTACGGGACTTTCCATCAGGATCAGCAGGAAGGACGGAATCGCGCCGATGTAGGGGCCGAAGAAGGGGATGATATTCGTCACGCCCACGATCACGCTGATGAGCAGCGGATTGGGGATTCCAAGGATCAGCATCCCGATAAAACAAATCACACTGATAATCAGGGAGTCAATAATCCTGCCGCTTAAAAATCCGGTGAACATCCGGTCCGCGTAGCGGATCTCATTCAGGATTCAGTCCGCCCATTTCCAGTTGAAGACGCTGTAGAGCAGCTTTTTCCCCTGCCGGGCAAAATTCTTCCGGCTGCCCAGGAGATAAACGGAAACGATGACGCCGATCAGCAGGTTATAGAACGCGCTGAAGATTCCCGCCACGCCCGCAGAGATGTCGCCGATCAGCGTCTGCAACCGGGGGAGCACGGTGTTTCTCAGCCACTCCGGAAGGCCGGTGGAGACGGCTGCCACCAGATCATTGATGTAATTCTGCAGCGTCTCATTGTCCCCGGCGAGTTCAAGCGCCCAGTTCTGAAAACGCTGGAGACTGCCCGGTATCTGCAGCAGAATCGTATAGATGCTCTTTGCCAGCGACGGCACGACGATGAGCAGCAAAGTAAAAATGACGACGGCTGCCAGAAGCAGCGACAGCACGACGCTTAAGCCGCGGGCCAGCCCTGCTCCTCTCTTTTTATTCTTCAGCAGCCTCTGTAAACTTTCCTCCAGACGATTGCAGAGCGGCTTCAAAAGATAGGCGATCACCGCGCCGACAATGAAGGGCATCAAAACCCCAATCACTTTCTGAAGAAAGCCTCCCACCTGGTTCAGATGCGTGAGAAAGAACTGCAGCAGAATCGCCAGCGCAGCCACGCCAAACAGGCTCAGCATCAGTTTCAGGTCAATTTTTTTCTCGTTTTTCACAGGGAGTCCTCCTTTTTCACCTTCTGCAATGCCGCGTTCAGCATCGCGATCTTTTCCTCCGAAACGTCCGTCGCCTGATCCCCAAACCAGTTCGCAACGGTGTCGTCCCCCGTCCCTGCGAACTGACAGGACGGGTTTTCTTCATCCGTCCGAATCACTTCCGTCGTTGTAAGACGGACCGGATCCATATCGTGTACAAGCTGATTCAGCTCGCGTAAATTCGCCTCCGTCGTCTCTGTTTTCATTGTCCACGAGGATGCAGAGCAGGTTTTTCCGCCTCTTCAGATAATCTGTCACGTCGGCGCGAAACGCGGAATAGCCGCCCGCGTGCTGCGCAACCTTCTGCCCGTTAATGTAAACCTCCGCCGCGAGAGAGGCAGCTTCAATTTCCAGCCACACGCGCCTCTCCGTCTTCTGCCGCGGTATCCGGACAGCATAGATACATTTGCCGCGAAAATAATCTTTCCCCCATCCTGGCCGTCCAGAGCGTTCCAGGTATGCGGGAGGCTGACGCTCTCCCAACGGGCGGGGAAGCGCTTCAGGATCTTCTCGCAGTCCTTTTTAAACTTCCAGCCGACGCCGTTCAGGTTTTCCGTTTTCCGCAGCTGTGTCTGCGGCATGGTGAGACTTCCTTGCGCTTTTATCTTCCTTTCCGTTTTTTAAGGTAAATTCAGTATACCGAAAAGAAATCATTTTGTCGTTTCACAGATAAAATGCGCTGTCCCGAATTTTACCATCAAGTATTTTTTTGCGCCGTTTTGGGACAAATGATAAATTCTGTCACCCGGTCCATATCAAAATTAAAATAGGACAATGTATCAATTTTATTGATGATCAGCACATCGCAGGTCTCGAACATCAGCGGATACTTCAAGGGCTTGTCGTGTCCCTCCGGCACGGACAGGATCATGGCATTCTTTTCATCCTTGGCCTCCGCCAGAACCCTCTCGTTGAAGCGCAGCCAGGAAAGCTCCCTGTCCTGTGTATACCTTGTGTCAATTCCGTTATTCATGTCTGTTTCCTCGCTTCCAAATGTTTTCCTGATTTTACTGATACTAAAGCCTTTTGATCCTGATGGAATATGAGCCGGTGCGGTTTAACCAGATGCGGAGATATCTGAAAAATGTGGCGGGCAAGGCGCTGGGGCAATGAAAATCGAAGATATAAAAAACATTAAAATAAATCACATCGAAAATTGCAAGTGCAAGTTGAACACATCCGCGAAAAGCTTCAATAGAGTC
>JAJQCB010000243.1 GCA_021203005.1 Clostridiales bacterium
AGCTGCGGTAACAACTCGCCAAAAGCTCCGGTTCATTTTGATTCCCGCCGTTCCATACCGGACCTACTGTATGAATCACATATTTTGCCAGGAGTTCATATCCCATCGTAATTTTTGCATCGCCGGTTTCACAGCCGTTTAAAGTCCGGCACTCCGCCAAAAGAGCCGGCCCGGCCGCCCGATGGATTGCTCCATCCACGCCGCCCCCACCAAGCAGGGAATTCTTCGCCGCGTTCACGATGGTATCCACTTTCAATTTGTAATATCACCTACTAAAACTTTGATATGCATCTTCACCCTCCGTCTCTGCTGTTTACATATGAAATCGTCTGCCGCATTTCGGACAATACTCAAAATCCTCTGTCGTCTCAAAACCGCAATAACTGCACCGCCTGTAACGAGATCCCGTCTGCCCGTAATATTGTCCGCTTCTTCCTGCCGGTCTTAAATTCGCTGGTGTGATTTCCAGGCGTTCTCCCCTTGCAATACGCTTCCCGATCTCCTGATCAAGCTCATAAAGCATCCCGCAACAAGTTGTGCGGACATAATATCTTTTATTCCACCGGAAACACGGGATAAAAAAGAGCGCCAGCACAGTATAGGTCATAAATACTTCATATCTGCCATATGCTCCGCAGGCATTGCAGATCACCGTCTGCGAAAAATCAAATTGTTTCTGCCCGTCATGAATACCTATCATGAAAAACATGCCGATTCCCCTTCCATTGCTATGTACTTCTCAACGGATTGCATTATATTCTCCAGATTCCTAATGTCCTGTGCCCAGTCGCCTACCTCCAGGGAATGGTTTGCATTTTCTATAATATGGAGCGGCAGATTTCGGACTTTGCATTCCGCAATTACGGTTTCAGTGTTTACCCATCCATCCGCAGTGCCATGGAACACGATGCCTGGCTGATCCATAAACTGAAAAGATTCTCCCACTGGCGTAAAATATACGTTCCTTGTCTTAAGGCCATGCTTCTGCCCGTAAGCGGAGGCAATCGCTGTCCCGATACTTTTTGACAGAAACAAAATATCTGTATATTGAGAAAAATCTGCATCACGAAGAATATCCTCACACTGATCCAGCGCACCGGTAAAACACGCATTCATTTTTTCTTTATTGCCTTTGACACCGGGCGGAAAATTTCCATAGGGAACATCCTTTATCTCATAGCCATGAGCGACGGCTATCTTTTTGCTGTAATAAAGCAACGGTTTATCTACATGATAACCGATTCCGGGAAATACAACTGCAATCTTCACCTCGTGTTCTCCTTTGGCATCTATTCCTTACGTCAATTTAAAAACAGATCAGATGGCTCATCGAAAATCAGGTCACCCCTGCTTTCGGTTCTGTTCTTAGTTCATGCGGTCATGACCGCATCACACTGACCGTGACTACCACCATCATAACTCCGATAATAAGTAACGGCACCATTCCGTCCACATACCCTCGCATGCTGTCCAAATTATAATATAGCAAATAGCAGACCAGACTGACTGCCGCCGCAATCACTGTAACAAAAAGCATCACGATTGCTGCTGTTCTCGAGTACTGTCCCTGTGCAAATAATGCATTCATTTCCAGAAACATCAGAACCGTCCATCCAACAATCAGGAAAAGTTCTGTCGTTACCTGCCGATTTAATAACAAACGGGTCACCACCAGCAAGACAATATAGATAATAACACCGCCAATTAAGACCGCCGTCTGCGAAAACAGCACGGACTGCCTGTCTGCAGCACTGCTTCCCCGGACGATCTGCAAAATAGCGGCAACGCCAAATATAACTGCCGGGAGCAAAAGCCATCCACTCCTCATTCCCTTAATCGCGCCCGTGGGCTTAAATGCCAGTATCCACCATGCAAGATAGAAAGCGCAGCAGAAGATCAGCAAAACATTACCGGTTAAAATCTGTTTTGTTTGCATGTCAAAATGAGAAAACATTTCTATTACCTCAATACTCCCTGAGTACCAGTTCCGTAATGCCGGGATTATCCCCTCCCGTGATCCGGAGCACCCTCGGGTTCAGCCCGTGGCCAATCTCCCGGTATATGGCGTTCTGGATATGGTTCCCCCTGTGGAAACCATGGACGACCCGGATCCGGTATGTGCTCCGGTCTGCTTTCCTTACTATGCTTTCTATTTTGTCCACGGCCTGATCTGCTGTCAAGCCATGTACATCTATTTCTATGATCGGTGATTGCATTTCAGTCAGCCTCCTCTTCCATCGCCTCAATCAGGAAACTGACCGGGCGGAACCCATCGTTGCAGGAGATCATCGCTGATTTTTTATTCTTCATCCACCCATTATAAATATCTTCTCCGCCGCAGGCCAGAGTCATAACAAAAGGCGAGATACTTTCCCATGCGCTGTCACAAAACCCTCCCGGCTTCTTCCAGCCATTTGTGATAAAAACCTGCCCTTCTTTCATATCACAGGCATCAGAAATAAAGACAATACCTTCAAAGTTGATATTATCCTATTTCATAGGGTCGCACCATCTCCCAACCATTTCCGATGATCTGTTTTCCCGATTTGTTCTCTACGGAAGCAAAACCCACAATACGATAGTAAGGGAAATCAGCCATGCCCTTGTTGACAAAACGCATCTGTATCGCGTTGCCTTTTCGACTGGTTTCAAACTCTATATCGGAAACATCGTTGAACGTCAGGCCATTATCATATGGATACTCCTTATCCAGCTGCTCGAAGCCATTCATAAAATACCCGTAAACCTGTCCCGGTATTCCACATCCCAAATTCAGGAATCTGGAGATATGGTAGTGATTCCACTCAAGAAGTTTTTCTTTATCAGAGTCCGGAACGGACTCCTTGGCAAAAGCCTCATCTATTAATGCTTTGGAACGTCCATCCCTAGAATACAACTCTCCAAGCCATTCGTATTTTCTTTTAATTATCATATTGAAGCCCTACCCCCATCCATTCCGTTTCTGTCAATTCAAAATCAGGTCAGGCGACTCATTGAAAATCAGGTCACTCTTGATCACACCATTTATTCAGTTCTGATTTCAGCATCTCATATCGCTGCCGTTTTTCTTCCTTCGCAAAATGTATCTCCCGGTATTGTTCCGGATTGTTTTCATACACAAGATCTTTTGCTTCATCGCCAAACTGCTCGCTGGTCAGATCAAAACAGCAGTCACCAACCACATTATAACAATGATAATTCCCGCCCGGCCGCAGAATACCATACACCTTTCCACCAAATATATCCTGTGCTAAAAACGCTGTGATCGAACATTGCCCCAGCGTTTTATTCTCCTCACTCCACTGATCACGTAATCTGGGCGCACAGGTATCCTCGCACCAGATATCAGAAAGAATGTCATATAACGCAGTCGGAGACGAAATGCTACTATATTCTGTTGAGACAGGTTGAGCATTTGCAGTTTTGTCGAGTAGACAGTCTCGACACTCCTTTCTTTATATTCCATGTGAAAGGCTTGC
>JAJQCB010000016.1:0-14797 GCA_021203005.1 Clostridiales bacterium
TCCTTGCTGTATGCTGTAGTACAGACATTGTTTGCATTGTTTGTCTGCTCTCTGGCCGGATTCGGATTTGAATTGTATCATGATAAGGCAAAGGACAATGTGTTTACCATCCTGCTTCTGGCTATGATGGTTCCGCAGGTGGCGACGATGATCCCGCTGTTCAAGATGATGTCTACAGCCGGACTGCTGAACTCCGTATGGGGCTTCATCCTTCCGTCGATCTCGACGCCGTTTTTGATCATGTTCTTTAGAAACAACTCGCGAAACTTCCCGATTGATACGATGGAAGCCGCGCGTATTGACGGTCTGAGAGAGTTCGGAATCTTCATCCGCATGTACATGCCGATGATGAGATCTACCTATGCAGCTGCAGCGGTTATCACGTTCATGAATGCATGGAACGCTTACCTGTGGCCGAAAGTAGTTTTGACACAGACCGATGCCCAGACTATGCCGATGCTGATCGCAAACCTTTCCAGCGGATATTCCATCGACTATGGTATGCTGATGATGGGCGTATTGTTCTGTTCCGTACCGACCATGATCGTATTCTTCGTCCTGCAGAAGCAGTTCGCAGAAGGTCTGACCGGCGCTGTGAAGTAAGAATTTTTATTGGAAAAGCAGTTTGTATAGAGGATATCGAATCAGACATTGGATATACAGACAGGGGAGCTGCCGAAAGGCGGCTCCCTTTTTGCAGGTGAATAGCAGAAAAGGGAAATGAAGTTTTGATTTCAAAGTGATAAGCAGAATGCGAACCTATGTGAAAAAAATAACAATATGCACAATGGAAACAGTTAAAAAACAGGGAAAATCGTCAAAATCACTTGATAAATTCTATAATCCGTCTATAATAAAAAAGTAAACGTTCAAAGTTTACGGGAAACAGACAAAAACCGAAGGGAGAATACGTCATGAATGTATTAGTTATTAACTGTGGAAGTTCGTCACTGAAGTATCAGTTGATTGATTCTGAGACAGAGAGTGTGCTGGCAAAGGGGCTCTGTGAGAGGATCGGGATCGACGGCAGGCTTACATATCAGAAAGCCGGTCTGGACAAGGAGATCACGGACGCGGCGATGCCGACGCATAAGGAGGCGATCCAGCTGGTTCTGGATGCGCTTGTCAACGAGAAGACCGGCGCGATCAAGGACCTGACCGAGGTCGGAGCTGTCGGACACCGCGTGGTGCATGGCGGAGAGAAGTTTGCTTCTTCCGCTCTGATTACCGATGAGATGATCGCGGCTGTGGAAGAGTGCAATGATCTGGCGCCTCTGCATAATCCGGCGAACCTGATCGGCATCAATGCCTGCAAGGAGCTTATGCCGGGCGTGCCGATGGTGGGTGTCTTTGATACCGCGTTCCATCAGACCATGCCGGAGAAGGCTTATCTCTATGGGCTTCCCTATGAATATTATGAGAAGTACAAAGTCAGAAGATACGGCTTCCACGGCACAAGCCACAGCTTTGTATCCAAACACATGGCGGAATTCCTCGGTATTGATATCAATAATTCCAAACTGATCGTGGCGCATCTGGGCAACGGCGCTTCCATCAGCGCGGTGAAGGACGGCAAGTGCATTGACACTTCCATGGGTCTGACTCCTCTGGAAGGTCTTGTGATGGGCACCCGCTCCGGCGATATTGACCCGGCTATCATGGAGTTTATCGCGAAGAAAGAGAACCTGGATATCGCAGGCGTTATGAACGTGCTCAACAAGAAGTCCGGTGTACAGGGTATCTCCAAGGTATCCAGCGATTTCCGTGACCTTGAGGAAGGCATGAACAATGGCAATGAGCTCTGCGCAGCTGCCATCGAAGTGTTCAGCTACCGCGTGGCGAAGTACATTGGTTCTTATGTTGCGGCCTTAAACGGCGTGGATGCTATCGCGTTTACCGCAGGTATCGGCGAGAATGCTCCTACCGTACGGAAAAAAGTCTGCGAGTATCTTGGATATCTGGGCGTTACATTGGATGAAGAGGCGAACGGACACCGCGGCGAGGATCTGGTGATTTCCACCCCGGATTCAAAAGTAAAAGTTTGTGTTATCCCGACGAATGAGGAGCTTGCCATCGCGAGAGATACGGTTGCACTGGTGTAAGCAGGGCAGTTTATATATCATAGCGGGGGAAGAATTTCTTGTTGTAAAGTATTAAAGTACAGGATTTCCTGTGATATAAAAATGCCTGCTTTCGGCAATCAGGCGGGAAACAGATGAAAATGAACCCTGTCGTCAGACAGCAGATCAGACCGGAGCGGTGTTCCGTCTGAAGTCCGGCGGCAGGGATTTTTTATTTATTAGCGGGAAAGAATTTGCTTTTATAAAGTGCTAAAGTGTTGGATTTCCTATGAAAATTATGGTAATAATTTATGAGAAAACAGGCGTTGAAAGAGAAGAAAAAACGGATTTTTGAAATCATACAGATCGGATATGCCGGAGATTTTTTAAGCCGGCTTTTTGATATCCTGATTACGGCAGCGATACTGATCAATCTTTTTATCGCAATCTTTGAGACCTTCGATGTGTCGGAACAGTATATTGATGTGCTGACTATCCTGGAGACGATCACAGTGGTCGGATTTACCGTAGAGTATGCGTTGCGGGTGTGGACGGCGGACTACCTGTACCGCGGCATCGGTGAGGCAAAATGCAGGGCAAAATATATGTTGTCCTTTAACGGCATCATCGATCTGATTTCTTTTCTCCCGTTCTATCTGCCGATTATGTTCCCGGCGGGCGCGGTGGCGTTCCGGATGTTCCGCGTGATCCGTATTCTCCGGTTATTCCGCATCAACGCCTATTATGACGCGCTGAACGTGATTGGCGATGTCTTAAAGCGCAAGAAAGACCAGATTCTATCCTCCGTGTTTATTATTCTGATTCTGATGACGGCATCCTCGCTGTGTATGTACAGTCTTGAGCACGATGCCCAGCCGGATGTGTTTCAGAATGCTTTTTCCGGTTTCTGGTGGGCGGTCTCCACATTGCTGACTGTGGGGTATGGGGATATCTATCCGGTGACGGCCGCGGGGCGAATCCTTGGAATCATCATTACGTTTCTTGGCGTCGGCATGGTGGCGATTCCCACCGGTATTCTTTCCGCCGGTTTCGTTGAACAGTATACGATTTTAAAAAATTCGGCAGATTATCTGATGGAAGAAGAACTGAAGTTCATCCGTCTGCGCGTGTCGGGCGACCATCCGTGGACAAACCAGCGGGTCATGGATCTGCCGCTTCCGCCCGGACTGATTCTTGCCGTGATTCAGCGGGACGACGATACGATTGTGCCGAAAGGCGATACGATCATCCTTGACAGAGACGATATCATCCTCGGCGCGGAGGGAGGCAAGGGAGATATCGGTCTGACGCTGAAAGAAATCGTGCTGCGGGAGCGGCATCCCTGGGTCGGGCATGAGATCCGCGATCTGGATATTTCCCGGCAGACCCTGATTGTCATGATTCGCCGGGACGGGAAGCCGATCATTCCGGTGGGGTCGACGGTGATGCAGGAGCAGGACGCGGTGTTTCTCTATTCCAAAAAGAATTTCCCGGATGCGCAGAAGATAACGTTCTGATCTTTATAATTTAAAGAAAAAACAGGTTGACAAACATCTTGCCTCTGGTTATAATTTCTAAAGTGTGATTTGAAAAGTAACCAAGCATTGGAGGTGGAATGCGATGTCGATTTGTCCGAAGAATAAATCTTCCAAGGGAAGAAGAGATAAAAGAAGAGCAAACTGGAAGATGACTGCTCCGACTTTGGTAAAATGCAGCAAATGCGGCGAACTGATGGTTCCGCACAGAGTTTGCAGAAACTGCGGCAGCTACAACAAAAAAGAAATCATTGCTGTAGACTAATAGTTTGACGTGATTATGCAAGAGTTCGATGAAAGTCGGACTCTTGTTTTCATATAAAGAAATTTCGTATCGGACGCTGTATTGCTGCCTGTGTATCGGAATTTTACATTACTGAACAGGAGGAAAAGGTTATGCATATCGTAAAAGCAAAGAATTACAATGACATGAGCCGCAAGGCTGCGAATATCATCTCTGCACAGATTATCATGAAGCCGGACTGCGTGCTGGGTCTGGCGACCGGCTCCACGCCGATCGGCGCCTACAAGCAGCTGGTAGAGTGGTACCGCAAGGGCGATCTGGATTTTTCCCGGGTTTCCACGGTGAATCTGGATGAGTATCGCGGACTTTCCCGTGATGATGAGCAGAGTTACTATTATTTTATGAATGAAAACCTTTTTGATCATGTCAATATTGATAAGTCCCGGACTTTTTTGCCGGACGGGATGGAGTTGGACAGTGATAAAGCCTGCGCGGATTATAATGCCATTATTCAGTCCATGGGCGGCGTGGACCTGCAGCTTCTCGGGCTGGGGCACAACGGGCACATCGGGTTTAATGAGCCGGGGATTGCCTTTGAGAAGCAGACGCACTGTGTGAATCTGACGGAGCGGACGATCAAGGCAAACATGCGGTTTTTCCTCTCGGAAAAGGATGTCCCGCGGCAGGCGTATACGATGGGAATCAAGACGATCATGAGCGCCCACAAGATTCTGGTAGTGGTCTCCGGTGAAGAGAAAGCACAGATTGTAAGGGAAGCTTTCTTCGGGCCGATCACGCCGACAGTTCCGGCGTCTATCCTGCAGCTTCACAATGATGTGGTGGTTGTGGCGGATGAGGCCGCATTGGCGGAGTGCGGGGATTTGTTAGGGTGATACCTATGGTTATAAAAAACGGAACTGTATTTTTGCGGGATGAAAAATTCTGTCAGGCTGATCTGATCTGCGATGAGAAAATCCGGGAAATCAGAACGGGGGATGCTGCGCCGGAGAATACGGAGAACAAGAACCCATCAAAGAAATTTCTCCTGGGAGGGTTACAGGAACCGGCTGATCGAAATGAGATTCCGGATGATCAGGGAGAGAAAGAGTTACAGCGGGAAGTCATCGATGCCTCCGGGAAATATGTCATCCCCGGTTTGATCGATATCCATTCCCACGGAGCGGTGAATGCCGATGCCAGCGATGGTGATGCGGAGGGAATACAGAGGATGGCGGCTTTTTACGCCTCCCGCGGCATCACTTCCTGGTGTCCGACGACGATGACACTTCCGGAAGATGAACTTTTGTCGGCGATGCACGCGATCCGCTCTTTTGCAGAGAGGGAGAATACGCTGAACGGGCTGTATGCCTCCTGCCTGGGTGTTCACCTGGAAGGACCGTTTCTGTCCGCCCAAAAAAAAGGCGCGCAGGCGGGAGAACACCTGCGGAAGCCGGATATGGAATTGCTTCGACGGTTACATGACGCTTCGGGCGGCCGGGTGCGCATGGTGACAGTGGCACCGGAGGAGGACGCGGATTTTTCCTTTATCCGTGAAGCTTCCCGTCTCTGCACCGTATCTCTGGGGCATTCTGCTGCGGATTACAAGACGGCGGCCGGGGCGTTTGCGGCCGGGGCCTCCCATGTGACACATTTGTTTAACGGTATGAACGGGCTGCATCACAGGAATCCCGGTATCATCGGAGCGGCCTGTGAAGCGGGCGCCACGGTGGAACTGATCTGCGACGGGCTTCATATTCACCCGGCGGTGATCCGCATGGCGGAGCGGTTGTTTTCCGGGAACATTACGCTGATCTCGGATTCTATGCGCTGTGCCGGAATGCCGGACGGAGAGTATACGCTGGGCGGACAGGCAGTGTTTGTAAACGACGGAAAAGCGACGCTGGCGGACGGGACGCTGGCGGGATCCTCCATTACGCTGGCGGATGCTGTCCGCAATGTGATCCGCTTCGGACTTCCGGCGGAACAGGCAATCCGGTATGTAACATCGGTACCGGCCGCGGTCATCGGCGCGGATGACTTTCTCGGAAAGATCACAGAGGGATATCAGGCGGATCTTCTGATCCTCGATAAGGCGTTTAAACCGGAGGTTGTAATAAAAAAAGGGCAGGCATACCGGCTTGAATAGGTTGATTTATAGGTTTTAATGTTGTAGTATGATGATACCAGGGTAAAAAGCTGATAAAAAGACGGAGGATTATAATATGGCGGAGACAGTCCGTGTAGTGGTAGATGCGATGGGCGGAGACAATGCGCCGGGAGAGATCGTAAAAGGCGCGGTCATGGCGGTCAATTCCCGCAAAGATATCCAGGTGATTTTAACCGGCCGGGAGGAGCTGATCCGTCCGGAGCTGGACAAGTATACATACGATGCCGGACAGGTGGAGGTCGTACACTGTGAGGACGTGATCGAGACGGCGGAGCCGCCGGTTCATGCCATCAGCAGGAAGAAGCAGTCGTCCATGGTGGTCGGTATGAATATGGTGAAGCGCGGGGAGGCGGACGCGATCGTATCCGCCGGGAACTCCGGCGCGATCCTGGTAGGCGGACAGACAGTCGTGGGCCGGATCAGGGGCGTGGAGCGGCCGGCGATGGCGCCGCTGATCCCGACGGAGAACGGCGTCGCCCTTCTGGTGGATGCAGGCGGAAATGTAGATGCCCGTCCGACGCACCTGGTGCAGTTTGCCCAGATGGGATATGTTTATATGGAAAATGTGATCGGTATCAGGAATCCGCGGGTGGCTATTCTGAATATCGGTGCGGAGGAGGAAAAGGGCAACGCCCTGGTGAAGGAAACCTATCCTCTGCTCAAAGCATGTCCGGGGATTAATTTTGTGGGAAGCATTGAGGCGAGAGAGATTCCCCACGGAGGGGCGGATGTGATCGTCTGTGAAGCTTTCGCCGGGAATATTGTATTAAAGCTTTATGAGGGCGTGGCGTCCACACTGATATCGAAAGTCAAAGAGAGTATGATGTCCTCCCTGCGAACGAAGATCGGGGCGCTGCTGATCAAGCCGGCGCTGAAACAGACCTTAAAGTCTTTTGATGCCTCTGAGTACGGCGGAGCGCCTCTTTTAGGCTGCCGCGGACTTGTGGTCAAGACGCACGGGAGCGCAAAAGCGACGGATGTGAGGAACTCCGTGATTCAGTGCGTGACATTTAAGCAGCAGGGAATCAATGAAAAAATAGCACAACATATTTCCGGGAAGGACGGAAAGAACGATCAGGCTTATAAGCGTGAGTAGTTAGGCACCTCAGCAACAATGTGGGTGAACTGACCGGCGGAATATGGAACAACAGGCATGAAATAGCCGAAAATACGACAGGGAAGGAGGGGCGGATGGCATGGAATTTGAGAAGATTCAGAGTATCATAGCAGAGGCATTGGATGTGGAGCCGGATGATATTTCGGAGGAGACGACGTTTGCAGAGCTCGACGCTGACTCTTTGGATTTATTCCAGATCATTTCCGAGTTAGAAGAGGAGTTCGGCATTGAGATTCCTGCGGAAGAAGCGGACCAGATCCGGACCGTCGGTGACGCGGCGGAGCTGATCCGGAACAGTTCCTTATAGGAAGAATTGTAATATGTACAAGGCTGCTGCCCGTTCGCGGCAGCCTTGTGATTTGGTGCGTAGGTAATGAGCCGTGCAGCAGAGTGCAGATGGGTAGACACGTCATGCTTGCATGTAAGGGAATGCCCATCTGTGCTCTGATATAGGGCGAAGCCCGGACAGTTCGAGAGCCAGAGGCTCTCGAACGGGCACGGCAGAGTTTATGATAAAAGAAAGGCATAGTTTATGAATAAATTGCAGGAATTTCAGGAAATCATAGGGTATCATTTTCAGCAGGAAGGGTTGCTGCGGCAGGCTCTGACGCACAGCTCCTATGCCAACGAACGCCATATGAAAAAATTATATAATAATGAGCGGCTGGAATTCCTGGGGGATGCGGTGCTGGAGATCGTGACCAGCGAGCATCTGTATCAGCTTCACCCAGAGTGGGCGGAGGGAGAGCTGACCCGGGTCCGGGCCAGCATTGTCTGCGAGCAGACGCTGGCGTTTTGTACCCGCGCGCTGCACCTGGGCGATTATGTGCTTCTGGGTAAAGGAGAGGAGCACACCGGCGGGAGAGAGCGGAAATCTATTCTCTCGGATGCGTTCGAGGCGGTGATGGGTGCGATTTACCTGGACGGCGGATTTGCGCCCGCAAAGGAATTTATTCATCGTTTTGTGTTGAATGATATTGAGCATATGCAGCTCTTTTATGATAGTAAGACGATTTTGCAGGAGATTGTACAGGGACAGAATCTGGGCGGTCTGGTCTATGAACTGGTGGAGGAGAGCGGTCCGGCCCACAACAAGTCCTATCTGATGGAAGCCCACATCGGCGGCACGGCAATGGGATGCGGAACCGGGGCAACGAAAAAAGCGGCGGAACAGGAGGCGGCGTATCGCGCCATCCTGCGGTTAGGAGGAAAACATGTATCTGAAGTCCATTGAGATACAGGGATTTAAATCTTTTGCAAATAAGATTGTCCTGGAATTTCACAACGGAATCACCGGCATCGTGGGGCCGAACGGCAGCGGCAAGAGCAACGTGGCAGACGCGGTGCGCTGGGTTCTGGGCGAACAGAAGGTCAAGCAGTTGCGCAGTTCCAGCATGCAGGATGTGATTTTTGCCGGGACGGAGAACCGCAGGCCGGTGAGTTTTGCGTATGTGGCGATCACATTGGACAATTCTGACCATTCCCTGGCGCTGGATTACAATGAGGTGACGGTGGCCAGGCGCGTTTACCGTTCGGGGGAGAGCGAGTATCTGCTGAACGGGGCCGCCTGCCGTCTGAAGGATATCCATGAGTTATTTTACGATACCGGTATCGGAAAAGAGGGGTATTCCATTATCGGCCAGGGGCAGATTGACCGGATTTTAAGCGGGAAACCGGAGGAACGCCGGGAGCTTTTTGACGAGGCGGCGGGTATCGTAAAGTTTAAGCGCCGCAAGCAGATGACCATGAAAAAGCTGGAGGCCGAGCAGCAGAATATGGTCCGCATCACGGATATTCTGACGGAGCTGGAGCGGCAGATCGGACCTTTGGAGCGCCAGTCGGAGCATGCCCGCATCTATTTAAAGAAACGGGAGGAATTGAAAAACTGCGAGGTTAATCTTTTCCTTCTGGAGATGGAGCGTGTGGAAAAAGAGGAGCAGTCTGTCCGGGAAAAACAGGAGATTGCAGAGCACCAGCAGAGCGAGGCGTCGGCGGAGTTTGAGAAGACCTGGCAGCAGTATGAGGAGCTGGATGCCCGCATGCAGGAAAATGACGCGCGGATCACGGAGCTGCAGAATCAGATCGGCGAGACGGATGTGGAAAAAGAAAAGCTGGAAGGGCGGATTAACGTGCTGCAGGAGCAGATCCGCACCATCGAGCAGAGTGAATCCCATGTCCGGGAGCGGCTGGATGCGCTGGAGGCTGATATTGAGAAACGTCAGCAGACCGGGCAGCAGTACAGCGATGAGAAAGCGGAGACGGACCGCCTGATTGTCGGGAAGGAAGAAGAAAAGCAGCGGCTGGCGGCGGCTCTGGAGGAGCTGCAGAATAAAGCGGCGGACTGTGAGCGGCAGATTGAGGCCGGCAAGAGCGAGATCCTCGCGCTTCTGGATGCCAGAGCCGGTATCGAGGGCGGCCAGCAGCGTTTTACCGCGATGATCGAGCAGGCGGATATCCGCAAAGCGCAGCTGCAGCAGCAGCTTCTGGAACGGAAGAGCACAGGCACGGATGTGGCCGGGCAGCTGCAGCAGCAGGAGGAGGAACTCGACAGCCTGAATGAAAAAATCCTCCGCATGGAAAAGAAAAAAATTGAGGTAGACCAGAAACGGCGGAAGTGGCGGCGGCAGGCGGAAGAGCTCTCAAAAACCTATGATGAGCTCCGGCAGCAAACGATTCGCGAGTCTTCCCGTCTGGAATCGTTGAAGAATATCGCGGAGCGCTATGACGGGTATGGCAACAGTATCCGCCGTGTGATGGAGCGGCGGTCGGATATGCCGGGGATACACGGCGTGGTCGCCGACCTGATCAAGGTGGACAAGCGGTATGAGACCGCGATTGAGACCGCGCTGGGCGGCAGTATTCAGAATATTGTAACGGACAATGAGAATACGGCGAAGCAGATGATCGCCTACCTGAAGCAGAATAAATATGGACGGGCCACCTTTCTCCCGCTGACCAGCGTATCGGCGCCGGAGAATGTGCCGGCGAGAAAAGCGCTCCGCGAGCAGGGCGCTCTCGGCATGGCGGACACCCTGGTAAAGACCGATGATAAATATCGCGGCGTGGCCGGGTATCTGCTGGGGCGCGTGCTGGTGGCGGACACAATTGACCACGCTATCGCCATTGAGAAAAAGTTTCACTATTCTCTGCGTATCGTGACGCTGGAGGGAGAGTCTCTGCAGCCGGGCGGCTCCATGACCGGCGGCGCCTTCCGGAACAACAGCAACCTGCTCGGGCGGAACCGGGAGATTGCCTCCCTGGAAAAAGCCATCCGTGAGCATGGGGAGGAAGGAAAAAAGATACAGGAGCGCCTGGAAAATATCCGGACAGCGGATGAACTGCTGAAGGATGATTTTGAGGAACTGCAAGGTTCCTTGCAGGACCTTTATCTCCGTCAGAATACCCTGCGGGTGGAAGTGGAGCATCTGCAGGAGGAACAGGCGCAGCAGGAGACCTTTTTCGCAAATCTGCAGCAGGAAATGCAGAAGCTGGAGGATGAGAAGAGCGAGGCGGAGTCAGACCGGCAGCAGGTGCTGCTTCGCGTGAAGCTTTCCCGGGAACGGGAGGCAGAGGTTACGGCAAAAGGAGAGGTGCTGGCGGGCGAGCAGACACAGATCCAGACTGAGATTGACGCCATGCAGGCGCAGATTTCTGATGTCACTGTCGAGATTGCGCAGCTGCAGCAGAAAGCTGATTTTTCCAGGGAAAATATCCAACGCGTGGCAGAAGAAATATTAAGCCTTCATCAGAAGCAGCAGGAAGTGCTGTTGAACGCATCCAACAGCGGGCAGGAGATCGAATCCAGAAACCGGGAAATCGAAGAGATGACCCGCGCGTCCGGCGAGGCGTCCGTGCGCAGGGAATTTCTCTCTGCAGAGCTGGAGCAATGCACGGCGGATAAGGAAACCATGGCCCGTGAGCACAAAGGCTTTTTTGACCGACGGGAGGAACTCTCCGGGGAACTGAGCCGTCTGGATAAGGAGTTGTTCCGCTTAAATGACCAGTGGGAGAAGCTGGAGCATACCCGGGAGACGCAGACCGAGCATATGTGGCAGGAGTATGAGCTGACGCTTCATGAGGCGATGAAAGTGAGGACGCCGATTTTTGTTGAGGGGGAGGAAGCCTCCGATGCCGAAGAATCGAAAAATCTGGTTGTTGGTGAGAGAACTTCCGATAGTGAGAATTCGGGAAAATCGGAAAGCGTCTTTGATGCGGAGAGCCGGGAAAGACATGCCCCTGGTATGAGGAAGAAAACCCTCGGCATCGCAGACTTGAAAAAGAGGATTGCCGGCGTGAAAGAGGAGATTCGTAAACTTGGCAACGTCAATGTCAACGCAATCGAGGAATACAAATCCGTTTCCGAACGCTACACGTTCCTTAAAACACAGCATGAGGATCTGCAGCAGGCGGAGAAAACGCTGGAGGATATCATCGCTGACCTGGATGATGGGATGAAAAAGCAGTTTTCGGAGAAGTTTGCCGACATTCAGGTAGAGTTTAACAGAGCATTCCGGGAGCTTTTCGGCGGAGGTAAAGGCACGCTGGAGCTTGACATGCGGGACGACGATAAGGATATTCTTGAGTGCGGCGTGCGCATTATCGCTCAGCCGCCCGGGAAAAAACTTCAGAATATGATGCAGCTCTCCGGCGGGGAGAAAGCGCTGACGGCCATCGCGCTGCTCTTTGCGATACAGAATCTGAAGCCATCGCCGTTCTGTCTGCTGGATGAGATTGAGGCGGCGCTCGACGATTCCAACGTAGACCGGTATGCGGGATATTTACATAAGCTGACGAAGCACACGCAATTTATCGTTATCACGCACCGGAGGGGTACGATGATCGCGGCGGACCGGCTGTATGGAATCACGATGCAGGAGAAAGGCGTGTCGACACTTGTCTCGGTTGACCTGATCGAGAGTGAATTGGATGAGTGATGGCTTATATCGGACGACCCGGCGCAAAGAAACGAATTCAACGGGGCACGGCAGAGTGCTTGCTATTGAATTGTTTCTTTGTGCCGGGTCTGAGCCGGGGGGAGTCGGCACAAATATATAACGAAGGTAATGAAGAAGCAAATAGAAACAGTATGAAGGGATCGGTAATATGAGTGAAGATAAGGAGAAAAAAGGCTTTTTTAAGCGGCTGGTCAGCGGCCTGACGAAGACGAGAAATAATATTGTCTCGGGAATTGACTCCGTGTTTAAGGGGTTCTCCCACATTGACGACGATTTCTATGAGGAGATTGAGGAAATCCTCGTGATGGGAGATATCGGCGTCCGCGCGACGGAGGAAATCATTGAGAACCTGAAAGAGAAAGTGAAAGCGCAGCACATCCGGGAGCCGGAGGCCTGTAAGGAGCTTCTGATTGAAAGTATCAAGGAGCAGATGCAGATCGGTGAGGCGGCCTATCGGTTTGAAAATGAAAAATCAGTTGTCCTGGTAATCGGTGTGAACGGCGTCGGTAAGACGACGACCATCGGCAAGCTTGCCTCCAAGCTGAAAGCGCAGGGGCGGAAAGTGATCCTCGGCGCGGCGGATACGTTCCGCGCGGCTGCGGGAGAGCAGCTTACAGAGTGGGCGCACCGGGCCGGCGTGGAGCTTGTCGGCGGGCAGGAGGGGTCCGACCCGGCGTCGGTGGTCTATGACGCGGTGCAGGCGGCGAAAGCCAGAGGCGCGGACGTTCTCCTGGTGGACACGGCGGGGCGCCTTCACAATAAGAAGAATCTGATGGAAGAGCTGAAAAAAATCAACCGGATCCTGGAGAGGGAGTATCCGGATGCATTCCGGGAGACGCTGGTTGTGCTGGATGCGACCACCGGGCAGAACGCATTAAACCAGGCAAAACAGTTTTCCGAGGCGGCGGAGATCACCGGCATCGTTTTGACGAAGATGGACGGAACCGCCAAGGGCGGCATCGCGGTGGCAATCCAGTCAGAGCTGGGGATTCCGGTGAAGTATATTGGAGTCGGAGAGACGATAGAAGACCTGCAGAAATTTGATGCGGATCAATTTGTGGACGCGTTATTTAATGTTGCAGAGTAAAATGTGAGTTTATATATGTATCTGAATTGCTGGGTTTGCCTATACTCAATATAAGCAAATGACCAGCTAACTATATAAAATAATTTGACCTGATAATATTTTGGGCAATAGTTGAGAGAAAACAGGATTTCATCTCCATAAGCAGACTTTAGGAAGATTTTCGCAATTTTTCGAGCATAGTGACAGGCATCGAAGCATGTTTGAGCGCGGTACGTGCGAGTTTGCGGAGATGTCTGTCAATAAGCGGCGGAGAAAAATAAGAAAATCGACGTGTCTGTGTTGGAGATGAAATCCTGTTTTCTCGGAGCATAGTTAAAGGAGGAAAATCATGAGCGACATGCTAACCCTGGATCGTTTTGAAGAAGCCAGTGAGATCGTAAAAGAAGTCACGCAGGAGACCAAGCTGGTTTACAGTGAGTTTTTAAGTGAACAGACAGGAAACAAAGTGTACTTAAAACCGGAGAATATGCAGTTTACCGGCGCTTACAAAGTGCGCGGTGCCTATTACAAGATCAGCACCCTGACGCCGGAGGAGCGCAGCCGCGGCCTGATCACTGCCTCCGCCGGTAATCACGCCCAGGGAGTGGCATACGCGGCGCAGAAATTCGGCGCAAAGGCGACGATTGTGATGCCGACCACCACGCCGCTGATCAAGGTGAACCGCACCAAGGGATACGGCGCGGAGGTGGTCCTGTATGGTGATGTCTACGATGAGGCCTGCGCGAAAGCGCTGGAGCTGGCGGACGAGCACGGCTATACATTTATCCATCCTTTTGATGACCTGACGGTGGCGACCGGGCAGGGGACGATCGCCATGGAGATTTTTAAGGATCTTCCTCTGGTGGAATATATTCTGGTTCCCATCGGTGGAGGCGGGCTGGCAACGGGGGTTTCCACCCTGGCCAAGCTTCTAAATCCCAAGATTAAGGTGATCGGCGTGGAGCCTGCCAAAGCCAACTGTATGCAGGAATCCATCAAAGCCGGCCACGTGGTTACACTGCCGAGCGTCAGCACCATCGCGGACGGTACGGCCGTAAAGACGCCGGGCGAGCAGATTTTCCCTTATGTCAGCCAGAATCTGGACGACATCATCACTGTGGAGGACGACGATCTGGTGGTCGCGTTCCTGGATATGGTGGAAAACCACAAGATGATCGTAGAAAATTCCGGCCTGCTGACAGTGGCGGCGTTAAAACAGCTGGATGTGAGGGATAAGCGTGTGGTCGCTATCTTAAGCGGCGGGAACATGGATGTCATCACCATGTCTTCTGTCGTGCAGCGGGGACTGATTTTCCGCGACCGGATTTTCACTGTTTCCGTCTTGCTGCCGGATAAACCGGGCGAGCTGCACCGCGTGTCCGGCATCGTTGCCGACAGCCAGGGCAATGTCATCAAGCTGGAACACAACCAGTTCGTATCCTCCAACCGGAACGCGGCCGTGGAGCTGCGGATTACCATGGAAGCCTTCGGCACTGAGCACAAGAATCAGATTTTCAAGGCGCTGGAGGATGCGGGGTACCGTGTGAAGCTGGTGCAGACGGCACTGTAGGATGAAAGAATAACCCGAGAAACAGAAAAAAGCTCGAAAAGTTGTGCAACAGGATAAGAAAATAACCCGAGAAACAGAAAAAA
>JAJQCB010000016.1:14897-23240 GCA_021203005.1 Clostridiales bacterium
AAAGCTCGAAAAGTTGTGCAACAGGATAAGAAAATAACCCGAGAAACAGAAAAAAGCTCGAAAAGTTGTGCAGCAGGATGAGAAAACAACCCGAGAAACTGAGAAAGACTCGAAAAGTTGTGCAACAGGATAAGGAAAAAACCCGAGAAACTGAGAAAGACTCGAAAAGTCGTGCAACAGGAAAGATAATTAACCCGAGAAATTGCAAAATATAAGAATACTTGTGTAATGGGGAGAAATGTTAGCCCGGGAAACAGTAAAATGAGAAGGATTTTATTGACAAAATAATTCGTTCCGGTATAATTGATTTATAAGTTGCGAGTGAACGAGGGTGTTCTGTTTTATAGCAGAACGCCCTTTTTCCATATATACAAACGGGAAGGAGATTAAAAGATGGAGTTTTATGACATGGATCTGTTTCAGAACACAGACAAAGTCAACAAGCTGCTGGCCAGATATGGGGTAAAGTTCGGTATTTATAAGAACAATGTCTTTCATGAGCAGCTGTTCCCCTTTGACGCGATTCCGAGAGTGATCGGGGCGGATGAGTTTGACTACCTGGAAAAAGGCTTAAAGCAGCGGGTAAAGGCGCTGAATGTGTTTCTGAAAGATATTTACGGGGAGAAGAAAATTGTGAAAGACGGCGTGGTACCGGAGGATTTTATCTTCGCATCCAGCGGATACATGGCGGAGTGTGAGGGCGTCTGCCCGGTGAAAGATGTTTCCTCCCATATTTCCGGTATCGACCTGGTGAAAGGGAAGGATGATGAGTGGTATATTCTGGAGGATAACCTGCGCGTGCCGTCTGGCGCATCCTACCCGATGATTGCCCGCCAGCTCTGCCGGATGAGTTCACCGAAGACGTTCCGGGAGGTAAAAATCGAGGATAACCGCAATTACGCGGATCTGCTGAAAAAGACAATGGATTACGTCAACACGGGCGGATTGAATGTGATTCTGACGCCGGGACGGTTTAATTCCGCTTATTTTGAGCATTCTTATCTGGCGGAAAGAATCGGGGCAACGCTTGCCATCGGGCAGGATCTGGTGGTGGAGGATGATGTTCTTTACTTTAAGGATTACTCCGGGAAAAAGGAGCGGGTCGGCGCGGTTTACCGCAGAATCTCGGATGATTATCTGGATCCGATGAATTTTAATGCGGAATCCCTGATCGGCGTCCCGCACATTTACGACGTATGCCGCAAGGGAAATGTGGCATTGCTCAACATGCCGGGCAACGGCGTGGCGGACGACAAGGGCATCTATTACTTTGTTCCGAAAATGGTTAAGTATTATCTGGGCGAAGAACCGATTCTGAAAAACGCGCCCACCTATCTGCCGTTCTATGACGAGGATATGGAATATGTGCTGGAGCATTTTGACGACCTGGTACTGAAGGATGTGGCGGAGGCCGGCGGTTACGGCGTCGTCTTCGGCAACACCATGACCAGGCAGCAGAAAGCGGATTTTATTTCGCTCTTAAAAGCGGAGCCGCGGCGGTTTATCGCGCAGGAAGTCATTGACTTCCAGGATATGGATATTATGGATGGGGATCAGATCGTGCAGCGCAAGGCGGATCTGCGGGCGTTTGTGCTGATGGCCGACGAGCCGATGGTGTGGAAGAGCGGCCTGACGCGGTTCACGCGGAACCCGGATTCCTTTATCGTAAATTCATCACAGGGAGGAGGATTTAAAGACACATGGGTACTATCTCATTAGAGCATATTGATAATTTATTCTGGCTGGGGCGTTATACGGAGCGTGTGTACACGACGCTTCGCCTGTACTTTGAGAGCTATGACGCTATGATTGACCTGATGGGGGAGGATTATAAGACATTCTGTGATCGGATCGACATTCCGGATATTTACGGATCCGCGGACGTGTTTAAAGCCAGATATCCTTTTGACACCGGGGATCCCAATTCCATCATCAGCAATATGACGCGGCTTACGACAACAGCATTATCATGCGGGAAATTCTCGGCAGTGAGGCACTGTCCTACATACAGATGGCAATTTATGACATTCAGGTTGCGAAAAAAAGTGAGTCGCCGCTGATTTCTCTCCAGGAGGTCATCGATCATATCCTGGCATTCTGGGGCATTATGGACGACGAGGTGGATAACCCCCAGGTCCGGAATGTGATCAAAGCCGGAAAACGGATCGAGCGGATTGATCTGTATGCGCGGCTGAACATGGGCGGGGCGGAGATTCTCCGGGAACTGAAGCGCCTGGCTCCCCGTGTGGAGCAGAGCGGCATGCGTTACCATAAAGAATATCTGGATGAGATTGAAGAGCTTGCAAAAGCGGATAAGGTGGATTATTATAGAATCGTTTCTCTGATTGAAAATTTAATTATCATGTCCGTGTAAGTGCAGGGAGGTTTTTTGTGAGAGAACTGCGTTTTATCTACCAGATGAGCCTGATGTTTTCCGAACCGGCGACGCAGCATAATTATACTTTAAAATGTTTTCCGCAGAGCGATGAGGTGCAGGAGATTGACGGGATCCGGATTTTGCTGGACCCGGAGAGTAAGAATTTTGTCAGCCTGGATTCTTTCGGGAATCAGACACTCTGCGGTGTGGCGGAGCAGGAGCATCGCCTGTTCCGCATTACCGTGCAGGGTACGGCGCGGACCGGTCTTGCGCCGGGGCGACGCGGGAACGCGGACAAGCTCGGTATGTACCGCTATCCGTCCTATTATACGAAGGCCGGGGATGCGATTTTATCTTACTGGCGCAGCCACCCGGTTTACGGCATGTCCGCCCATGAGGCAGCCGTTTATTATATGAATCTTTTATATCGGGATATGCGTTATGCGCCGGGACGCACCGATGTCGGGACCAAAGCGGAGGAGGCGTGGATGATGCGCCGGGGCGTCTGCCAGGATTATGCGCATATCCTGCTGGCTTTGCTGCGCCTCGAACACATTCCGGCGCGCTATGTGGTCGGCATGATGATCGGTGAGGGAGCCAGCCATGCCTGGGTGGAAGTCTGGGAGGACGGCGTCTGGTATGGAGTAGATCCGACGAACGGCCGTGAAGCGGATGATCAGTATATCTTTATTTCCTGCGGACGGGATGCCGCCGATTGTCAGATGAATAAAGGGATGATGATCGGAGGAGGACAGCAGAGGCAGAGCGTGTCGGTGATAGTGACGGATTTTGAGTCATAATATAGGGAAAATTCGGCGTTTTCTTTTGAAAACAGACACGTTGATTTCTTGACTTTCCTTGCGCCGCCTATTGACAGGTTTTTCCGCAAACTCGCCGAAAAACAGGCTCAGACATGCTCCAAAACCTGTCGCTATGCTCGCAAAGTCTGCGAAATCTGCCTAAAGTCCGTTTTCAAAAGGAATCGCCGAATTTTTCATTTACTTGGTGGATGGCAAAGGTGTATTTTACGGACAGATTTACTTCGCAGATCAATATAGTCTGTATGGGACATACAAAGATACGGACGAAAATACGAGAAAATCAAAAACAGTCCGTACGGAACATACAAAGATACGGACGAAAATATGAGAAAACCGAAAATAGTCCGTAAGAGCCGTGAGATCATACGGACGAAATCACAGGAAAACCGAAAATAGTACGTACGGAACATAAAAAGATACGGACGAAAACACTAGAAAATCAAAAACAGTCCGTATGGTCTACAAAAACATACGGACGAATTCACAGAAAGTGCAAAAATAATCCGTGCAGTGGATGAACATATGGATGAATTTGCCGTGAGGATGGATATTGTTGTTACAGTGAGTGTGAAAGATTCCTGACAATCGGGTATAATTCAGCTTATGGTCTGAAACATACAAATGAGAAAGGACATCATAGCGAAATATGGTAAAAAATGTAGCTTCCGTCGGACTGCCGGTGGATGAGGTTTTGAATATCAGGAAGATGCGCGTGACGCCGGAGGGAAAAGATTCCGGAAAGCGCATCTGTATTGTGACGGGCACCCACGGGGATGAACTGGAGGGGCAGTATGTCTGCTATGAGGTGCTCCGCCGTATCCGGGAGCGTAAGGAGCTGCTGACCGGGACGGTGGATATTTATCCGGCGATGAATCCGCTGGGCATTGACTCTCTGACCAGAGGGATCCCGGCGTTTGACCTGGATATGAACCGGCTGTTTCCGGGCAACCGGGACGGCAGTATGACGGAGTATGTGGCTGCGGAGATCTGCAAAGACCTGGACGGGGCGGATGTTTGTCTTGATATCCACGCCAGCAATATTTTCCTGACGGAGATGCCGCAGGCGCGGATCAATGTCAATACCAGCGAGAAGCTGGTGCCCATGGCGAAGAAGCTGAATCTGGATTTTATCTGGGTGCACGCCGCCAGCACGGTGCTGGAGTCTACGCTGGCCCACACGATGAATTCCAGAGGCGTTCCCACGATTGTGGTGGAGATGGGTGTGGGCATGCGTATTACGAAGGAGTACGGCGACCGGCTGACGGACGGAATTTTTCACCTGATGTATGATATGGAAATCTGGCAGGAGGATGTCCCGGTTTCGCATAAGCCTGTTGTGTCCGAGGATGGAAAAGTGAGTTTCTTAAACGCCGCCCACAGCGGTATTTTTATCAAAAATGCGATGCACGGCGACCGTGTTAAAACAGGCGATTTCATAGGGAGCATTGTCAACCCCATGACAGGGGAAGAACTGGACCATGTGACTTCGCCGGTGGACGGGCTGCTGTTTACCATCCGGGAGTATCCGGTGGTGGATGAGGGATCCCTGATTGCGAGAATTCTGGAGGGCGCGGTATGACGAAGAAGACAATTTATGAGATAAAATCCTTATACCGGGACGATTTCCGTGTGACCGGCTATGAGTTCGGTTCCGGGGAGAAATCCGCCTGTATCGTGGGCGGCTGCCGCGGCAACGAGGTGCAGCAGCTTTACACCTGTTCCCAAATCATCCGCCAGCTCAAGCAGCTGGAGAAAAAGGGAAAATTGAACCCGGGACACAGGATACTGGTTATTCCGTCGATGAATCCGTATTCCATGAATATCCAGAAACGGTTCTGGCCCATCGACAACAGCGATATCAATCGCATGTTTCCGGGGTATAATCTGGGTGAGACGACGCAGCGGATCGCGGCGGGAATCTTTGAAGAAATTCAGGACTATAAATACGGTATGCAGTTTACCAGTTTTTACATGCCGGGAAATTTTATGCCTCATGTCCGTATGATGCGGACCGGTTTTGAGGACGTGGACCTGGCAAAACAGTTCGGCTTCCCCTACGTGGTCATTCGTGAGGTGCGCCCTTATGACACCACCACGCTCAATTATAACTGGCAGATCTGGGAGAGCAAGGCATTCAGCGTTTATACAAACAGTACTGATACCATAGATCAGGAATCCTCCATGCAGGCGGTGCGCTGTGTGTTGAATTTCCTGGGGAAACAGGGTATTTTACAGTACCGGTCTCACGAAGGTTATATTTCCGAGGTGGTCTCCGACCGTGCCATGGCGTCTGTCCGGGCGGAGGCTTCCGGCATCTTTGCCGGCCGGGTGAAGGTGGGCGAGACCGTCAGCCAGGGAGAACTGCTGGCGGAGATACTTGACCCCTACGAGGGCGAGGTGCTGGAGCAGATCTTCTCGCCGGCGGACGGGACGGTCTTCTTTGCGCACAACGACCCGATGACATATTCACACACTTCTATATATAAGATAGTGAGAAACCTGGAGGCATAAGATATATAATTATTATCATGGCAGACGATTATTTACGCACAGAATAGAGGAACTGCCGCCATCTTATTTTTAAGCAACTCTGTAGGGACGTTTTTAGCTGAGGCGAAATCCATCGCTTACGGCGACTTAGGCGCGAAGGCAATACTTCGCGTCTTAGTCAGAGTTAGCGATTAGTTCGACGAAGCGTTGTCCCGGTTGTTTAAAAATAGGATAACGGCATTTTCTGTATCCGTCCATAAGACTATATCAAATGATACCATTCATTGACAAAAGCTGCCCTTTATGGTATCGTTTTCACATTACGTACCACATTGATTTAACACACTAAAGCACACTAAAGGGGACTTGGATATGACATCAAATCATAACAATTCCGGCGCTGATTCACAGCAGGATTTCACGCTGCTCGCGCCGACGCTGGAGAAATATGCGTCGGTTCCGGGCAGCCTGATCACAATTCTGCAGCAGGCGCAGGATATTTACGGGTATCTTTCACAGGAAGCCATCGAGTATATTTCCGCAAAGACCGGCATTACACCGGCGCGGATTTACGGGGTGGCTACTTTTTATGCGCAGTTTCGTCTGACACCGATCGGAAAATATCTGATCATGATGTGTAAGGGCACGGCCTGTCACGTCAACGGCGCGGACCGCGTGCAGGAGGCAGTCAGCGAGTACCTGGGAATCCAGGATGGCGAGACGACGGAGGACGGTATTTTTACCTTAAATAACGTGGCCTGTCTCGGCTGTTGTTCCCTTGCTCCTGTCATGATGGTAAAAAGCGCGGACGGCGAGGAGACTTACGGCAATCTGACGAAAGATTCCGTGGTGAAGATTCTGGACGAGATCCGTTCCAGGCAGAGCGGGGAGGTGCAGGCATGAAAGTTGTAATCGGACAGGGAAGCTGCGGTATCGCCAGCGGCGCGAAAAAGACCGAGGCGGAATTTGTAAAACAGATTGCTGAGAGAAGTCTTACCAACGTGGTTCTGGATAAGACCGGCTGCATCGGCACCTGCTATCTGGAACCGATCGTGGATGTATATAGTGATGAAGGTGCGCTGCAGGCAAGATATGTGAAAGTGCAGCCGCAGAATGTGGCTTCTATTGTGGAGAAGCATCTGATCGGCGGCGAGGTTTTAACAGACCAGGCCATCTCTGAGGAGGACGCGGCGATTCTTGCAAATCAGAACCGTATCGTCCTGCGCAACTGCGGTCTGATCAATCCGGAGCGCATTGAGGAATATATTGAGCAGGACGGCTACGAGGCGGCGAAGAAGGTTCTGACCACCATGACGCCCATGGATGTGATTGAAGAAATCAAAGTGTCCGGCCTCCGCGGGCGCGGCGGCGCCGGATTCCCTACCTGGTTTAAGTGGAACGCAGCCCGTCAGAGCGAGGGAAAAGAAAAATATATTGTCTGCAACGCGGACGAGGGAGATCCGGGGGCGTTTATGGACCGCAGCGTTCTGGAGGGAGATCCCAACGCCGTTCTGGAGGGCATGATCATCGGCGGTTACGCCATGGGAGCCTGCGAGGGCGTGATCTATGTCCGTGCGGAGTATCCGCTGGCCATTGAGCGTCTGGAGATCGCTCTGGGACAGGCGAGGGAGAAGGGATTTCTCGGTAAGAAAATTTTCGGCACGGACTGGGATTTTGATATCCGGATCAAGGCCGGAGCCGGTGCGTTTGTCTGCGGTGAGGAGACGGCGCTGATCGCTTCCCTGGAAGGTGAGCGCGGGATGCCGCGGTTAAAGCCGCCGTTCCCCGCACAGAAGGGGTACTGGCAGAAGCCGACCAATATCAATAATGTAGAGACCTACGCCAATGTGGCATGGATCATCCGCAACGGCGGTGAGGCCTTTGCTGCCTACGGCACAGATCAGAGCAACGGTACAAAGGTGTTTGCCCTGGCCGGAAAGATCAAGAAGGGCGGATTGGTGGAGGTTCCCATGGGTCTGACCTTAAAGGATGTCATCTACAAGACGGGTGGCGGTATCAAGAATGACAAGACATTCAAGGCTGTCCAGATGGGCGGTCCTTCCGGCGGCTGTATCCCTGCGGAGCTGATCGACACCCCGGTTTCTTATGAGCATATCAACAAGACGGGCGCCATCGTCGGCTCCGGCGGTATGATCGTCATGGATGAGAATACCTGTATGGTGGATATGGCGCGGTATTTCCTGGATTTCACCCGGAAAGAGTCCTGCGGTAAGTGCAATTACTGCCGGCTGGGGACAAAGCGCATGCTGGAGATCCTGGAGCGGATCACGAACGGCGAGGGCCGGGACGGCGATATCGAGCTGCTGGAGGAGCTGGCGATGAAAGTCCGCGACGGCGCCATGTGCGGTCTCGGACAGACTGCTCCGAACCCGATTCTGACGACTCTGAAGTATTTCAGAAACGAGTACGAGGATCATATTTACCGTCACAAATGTACCGCGAAATCATGCAAAGCCCTGATTTCCTATAAAATTACCGACAAGTGCGTGGGCTGTACGCTCTGCGCGCGCAACTGTCCGGTGGACGCCATCAGCGGAACCGTGAAAAATCAGCACACAATCGACCCGGATAAGTGCATTAAGTGCGGCAAGTGTGCGGAGAACTGCCGGTTTGACGCGATCGAGATAGAGTAGG
>JAJQCB010000198.1 GCA_021203005.1 Clostridiales bacterium
ATTACGGCATGATTGACGGGATCATCAATAACGGTCCGCGGAAGGAGGAGCGGTCGGAAAAGAAAGGCTCTCTCTTGGAGAAACTTCAGGAGAAAAAAACAGAGGCTTTGCAGCAGGGGCAGATAGCCCCGAAGCCTGTGAAAGACAAGATAACCGATAAAGGGTTATCATAGTACAATATCCGGTTCAGGATGCCATAGCGGTGACCTGAGCCGGTCTTTTTTTGATGCAGATAAAGGTTACTAATATACTTTGAAATACAAGTATGATAAAATATGAATGGTGAATTTAAGCTCGATAGAGAATTATACGGAGCGAAAAATCGGAATTTATGGAGGAATCAACATGAGACTGCAATTAAACTTAAATCAATACTATGATGGCCTGGAGGATTACCAGGTAAACACGTTATTCGGCTTGTTTATGGACTTAAAACCAAGAATTGAATTCCTTCAGGATTTAATAGAAAGCGGAAAGACAGGCAAATCCTATTTTGGGACAGTTAGAGCAATGTCTTTCTCCGGGTTCAGACAGATTGATAAATTTATGCAGTCTGTCGGGAAAGAGCCAATATTTGATATTGAGGGTATCTTATCAGATGTGGATCGAAAGTTTGACGCAGTTCCGGTACAGCCATTGATAGATAAATATTTTTTTCTGATTTCTGAACCTGATTCCGAAGAAATTCCAGTTTACCGGTGAGTATATAAAATGAAAATCAGAAAGGTGAGGCGTTATGGTATTAAAAGTGCTTAGTGGTAATTTTACCGTGTGTAAGGTTGAAGATTTTTCCCATGTGAATATGGATGCAGAATACTGTTTTGTAGGGAAAACGGACGAAGAAAAATCACTTGTATGTCTCACATCAGATGTTCCGTCAAATGTTATTGAACGTGATGATGGTTGGAAAGGTTTTCGTATTCAAGGGGTTCTGGATTTTTCACTGATTGGAATATTGTCGAAGATTTCGACGATACTTGCGGAAGAAGGTATTTCAATTTTTGCAGTGTCTACCTACAATACGGATTATGTTCTGTTAAAAGAAGAAAACTATCACAAGGCTTTAGATATACTTGAACATTCTGGATACAGTATAACAGCCTGACGATTTCCGATTTGCTGTATGAGGATGATGAAATGAAGGTGAATCTTGAATGAGTATCCAGTGGAACACAACAGATTACACGAAGAATTTCGGTTTGTCGGATAGTTTCTGATCTTGGGGAGGGACGATAGAAATATGAATTCTCAATTATTGCAGGGAGTGTATATTGATTGGAATAGAATCAGTGAGTACAGTTATCTCAGAAAAATAGCGGCGCTTGGCGGATTGGATTATCTGGAGTTTCATAGTCCCATTACTTTCTTTGTCGGAGAGAATGGCACCGGTAAATCAACATTATTGGAAGCAATAGCGGTTGCGTCCGGTTTCAATCCTGAAGGCGGCACAAAGAATTATAGTTTTTCCACATATGATTCACACTCGGAACTCTGTGATGCGATACGTCTTGCCCGTGGAACCCGACGGGCTGGATGGGGTTATTTTCTCAGGGCAGAGAGCTTTTATAATGTAGCCACGCAGGAAGAAGCCTATGCAGGAGCAGCTTCGGATGGGCTGCACAGGCGGTCGCATGGAGAAAGTTTTCTGTTAATTGCACAAGAGCATTTCAAAGCGAATGGGCTGTATATTCTCGATGAGCCGGAAGCCGCTCTTTCTCCGCAAAGACAGCTGACGTTGCTGATAGAAATTGACAGGTGTGCAAAAGAGGATTCTCAGTTTATCATAGCAACGCACTCCCCCATCCTTCTAGGGATACCTGGGGCAGAAATATTATCCTTTGATGACGGTCAGATTCATCCATGCAGTTATGAAGAGACGGACAGTTATCAGGTTACGGAAATGTTCATCAATAATCGGGAGCATTTGCTTAATAGACTTTTACAATAATCGGCATAGTTTGCTGATTATAAACAGTGCTGATTGGAGGTGATGGCGGATGCCGTTCAAAATCATCCGAAACGACATAACAAAAGTAAAGGCAGACGCTATTGTAAATACAGCGAACCCGAAGCCGGTCTATGCGTCTGGGACAGACGCGGCGATTTATAAAGCGGCCGGTGCAGATCAGTTGCTTGTAGAACGAAAGAGAATTGGAGAAATTGAAAGAGGACAGGCTGCGGTCACTCCGGCATTTGCGCTCTCTGCAAAATATATTATTCACACAGTAGGACCGGCATGGATTGACGGAAATCATGGAGAGTTCGATGCTCTCTCCGCCTGCTATGAAAATTCTTTGGAGAAAGCAGTTGACCTGAAATGTAAAAGTATTGCTTTTCCGCTAATTGCGACGGGTGTATATGGATTTCCGAAGGATAGAGCGTTACAGATTGCTATTACAGTGATCAGCCGATTCCTTCTGTCAAATGAGATGGATATAATACTGGTTGTATTTGACAGACATGCCTTTGAATTATCCGGAAAATTGTTTCGGGATGTAGACGCGTTTATTGACGAGAATTATGTATCGAAGCAAAGGAAAAAGGAGTATCGTGAAAATATTTCCGGCGGCAGATCCGAAAGCATCAATCGGCGAAGAAATCTGGATCAGAGTGATAGAGACGGTCAGAAGATAAATGAAAGAGATATTCTTCTGGCTGAGAGTGTGTGTATGGATTCTGCTCCATATGCACCAGTTGCATCTGCGCCTGAAATCAGTCTGGATGATGCTTTGGATAATGTTGGAGAAACTTTTCAGCAGAGGCTTCTGCATCTGATTGATGAAAGCGGTTTATCGGATGTGGATGTATATAAGCGGGCGAATCTGGATCGGAAACTGTTTTCAAAAATCCGATGTAATGAGAACTACAAGCCGAGAAAGAAAACTGCGCTTGCACTGGCGATAGCACTGAAATTGAACTTGGACGATACAGTTGATCTTTTGCAAAGGGCAGAATTGGCACTCTCCCCCAGCAGCAAGTCAGATTTGATTGTAGAATATTTTATCAGCAGACAGGAATATGATATCTATAATATCAACATGGCGTTGTTCCAACATCATCAGCCTATCCTTGGTGAATAACATTTTATGAGGAAGTGGATTTGTCGCTTTTCGGACGACCACTTCCTTTTTCTTATATGCTAAACTGACACTATCAAATGACGAGGAGGTATGGATAAATGCTGGGAGCAATTATTGGAGATATCGTAGGTTCCGTATATGAATGGCATAATATTAAGACGAAAGAGTTTCCGCTATTCCGCAAGGACTGCTTTTTTACGGACGATACCGTTATGACCTGTGCGGTGGCGGACGCGATTATGAATGGCGGGTCAAAAGATGATTTCATAGATTCTATGAAAAAATATGGCAGGATGTATCCAAACGCCGGATATGGCGGAAGATTCGGCTCATGGATTTTTACAGACAGCCGAGAGCCGTATAACAGTTTCGGCAATGGATCTGCTATGAGGGTCTCTCCCTGCGGTTGGATGATGGACTGCGGGTTTACTGCAAGGACAGGAATGTGGCCGGAGAATGGCCGAGAGGGAGCAAAACTTTCTGCGGAAGTGACACATAATCATCCGGAAGGGATCAAAGGAGCGGTGGCAACTGCGGATGCGATTTTCATGTGCCGGTATTACTTCGGGGGCTTTTATGGAGATTACGGAAAGCCAATCAATGACGATCCGTCTGAGTGTAAAAAGAGAATAAAAGAGCATATCGAAAAGGAGCATGGATATGATTTGAGCCGGACACTAGATGAAATTCGCCCGACATATCATTTTAATGAGACTTGCCAGGGAACAGTGCCGCAGGCAATCATCGCATTTTTGGAAAGTGCCGATTTTGAGGATGCGATACGGAATGCAATTTCTCTCGGCGGGGACAGCGATACTCTTGCTGCGATTACAGGAAGCATTGCAGAGGCAGCATACGGCATACCGGATTGGATTAAAGATAAGGCACTCTCTTATCTGGATGAGTCGCTGCTTGATGTGTTAAGAAGATGGAGAAAGTTTTACGCGCCGCGGAGCCGTAAAAATTATCATTTATAAAAAAACGGATTTTACAGGAAACGGAGGAAAAATAAATGGCGAGAATTATAACAGTAAAAGGTACCGGCAAGGTCTCTGCAAGACCGGATTATGTTGTGATTTCCATGTCTTTGAAGTCGCAGGATAAGAATTACGATAGAGCAATGGATCTGGCGTCGCAGCATATCCAGCATCTGACAGAAACAATCTGTGCGATTGGGTTCCAGAAAAGCGATTTGAAAACATCAAACTTTAATGTCCGGACGGATTATAAAAATGTCCGTGACCGTGCAGGCAATTCTACAAGAACTTTCAATGGCTATGTGGTCGATCATGATTTGAAACTGGAATTTGATTTTGACACAAAGAGGTTATCGCAGGCGCTTTCCGCGATTGCCGGCTGTCTGTCTAATCCTGATCTTTCCATTCGATTTACAGTAAAAGACGATACAGCCGTCAATGAGGAAATGCTCCGCTCGGCAGCGGTCAACGCGAAACGGAAAGCAGAGATTCTATGCGAAGCCTCCGGAGTAAAACTGGGACAGCTTCTGAACATAGATTATAACTGGGGTGAGCTGGATATCTACTCTCACACGCAGTATATGGTAGCAGAAGAATGTATGCCTTACGGAGCTGCTCAGCGCGGTATCGACATTGAGCCGGATGATATTGACGTGAGTGATACAGCGACGTTTGTTTGGGAGATTCAGTAATCCACTAAGATTACAGTTCCATTTTTTTCTTTTGCTCCTGCTCCGGCTGGCTCTGTATACTGCGGATATTGGAATCTACAGTCTGCAATTCCCGATACTTGGCTCTGGAAAAAGAGAAGGCTTCATACTGCTGATTTTTCCGTGCGGTCAGTTCCTGCTTCTCAGCTTGAAGTTGTTTCAGGCTGGGAAGTTTTTCGCCACCGGATAATTCTTTGAGGGTCTTTCGAGCAGCCTCATAAAGCATTATCTCTGAGGTATGGGCTTCACGAAATTCCTTTTTGTTTTTTGCTTTCAGATATTGACCGTAAACCTTTTTGTTGGCAAGATACTGACCGGTATTTTTTATCTGAAGATTGACGGTTTTCAATCTGGCTTCGGTAGCTTGAAGCTCTGTGCGCCGTGCATCATAATCGGCAGATGTAGCTGACACGAGTGCGCTTAAATCTTCCATCGTGTCGATGCCGTTTTCTTTCAGGAAGGCAATGCTTTTTGCCATCTGCTGCAAGTTGCCTATCTTGACTTTCTGCGCATAAAAGCGGTTCTGCTGTGCTTTCAGGTTATTTTCCAGATCGACGATCAGGCGGATTTTCTGATGCGCCTGCGGGCTTTTCGTGCGGTTTGAAATCTGGGAAATAATATATTCTTTCTCGAAATTCGTGCCGAGCTGTCTGGCGCGGATTGGTTTATTTCGATCCGGCATCTGATAACTGAACCGGCCTCTGCTTTCGTGGACACTGATTCCATATTGTTCAAAAAGTTTTTTCTGAAATTCTTCTATGGAGCTGCTGTCCTTCATGGTGGAGGCAATGGCTTTGCGGAGCAGACTTTTTTCGGTTTCGTATTTTGTCTGCGTTGGTTCGATTCCGGCAGATAACAATTCAGCATTTTTCGCATCCAGTTCTGCCTGACCTTTTCTCTGCGCCCAGTATTCTTTATCAGTGATCTTTACCTTGGCTGGGGAAAGAAGGTCAACCTGATACAGCGATTCACTCTGGCACAAATCCATAGTGTCCTGCCGCAGATGTTCCATAAACTGATTTGTTACATGGTGCTTGTTGCCGGCAAGATTGTCTCCAGGACGTTCCATGAAGTCCTGCCGTTCCACAGTCATTTTTCTTACGCTGTTGATTACGATATGCACATGGATATTACCCGCGCTGTTATGTCCGTCCGGATGTGTGCATATAAGTATCTGATGTCCAGGGAAATTTCTGCGGGCAAATTCCATTCCCAGTTCCTGCGCTCTTTCTGCGGTCAATCCATTTTCATCTCGGTCACGGGGATCAAAACTTAAAATGTAATGGTGTGCTTTAATCTCCCGTTTCGTCTGGTTTTTATGAAAATGTAGATTCGTCTGCTGGCATTCTCTTCCAAAACTCATCGGATTGCAGTTCACTCCGTCCAGAAGAAAATCATCGCGCAGGATTTTTTCTCCACGTTCATTTAGGATGGGCTTATTCGTAAATTCGTTATGCTGATACATCAAATATTCCAGAGCCGCGGTGTAACTGGAATTTTTAATTGAGATGTGCTTAATGATTGCCATATTCTTCCTCCACTGCTTTGTTGATTTTGATACAGCTTCCTGTCAGGAGCCGGATTGCTTCCCGCAAATCATCTGCTATTCCGTCCGTCAGGGTTCCACCCTGATTTAAAAATCGGGCAATCTGATTCATGTTGTTTCCGAGTTTGTTGATGTCTTTTAGTTCTTCAACGATAGCGCTGTCATTGTGAATGATCGGCGCTTGGTAATTGATCTTTCTTCCTGCGATCAATCTCCGGCAGTATTCTGATATAGAGAGATTGGCACTTACAGCATCGCGGGCAAGCGTTTCATAAAGGTCTTCCGTCACGCGGAAACCTATGAATTTTTCTCTCACAGGTGGAAATTGTTTCTTTGGCCTTGCCATAAAATTTGTACCTCCTTTGATAAGCTCCGGCTCTATCAAAACTGTGACTGCCAGCGGCAGGAACCAATGAGAGAACACTTGCTGCGAAGCTGCCGCGAGGGTTTGGGGAACCGCAATCCCCAACAAGTTGCCTCGGTAACATAACCATGAAAATGAGTTATTGTTAAAAGAGGCGATACTTGCTCTCGATTTGTATGAAAAAGCCTTCTACTACTTAGATGGGGACGGATACAGCCCCAACTCGTTAAAAAAATTTGTTTCTATATCTATTATGGGGACGGAAAAAGTGGATTTTGTCCCCAGAAGTAGGAAATTTTTTAAGTAATATTGCATGGAAAATACTGCTGTAGTATAATGTATGACAGACAGCATAGGTTAATATTTTGATTCCATGCGGATTTGGAGGAGACCCTATTATGGCAAGATCAACCAAAACAACAAGAACAGCGAAACCCAAAAAAGAAGTTTCGATGGAAGAGGCACTCTGGAAATCAGCAGACAAACTACGTGGCTCTGTTGAACCGGCAGAATATAAACATGTAGTGTTAAGCCTGTTCTTCCTTAAATTTGCAAGTGATAAATTTGAAGCACGCCGTCAGGAGATTATTTCGGAGGGACACGGGGCATATGTGGATATGCCAGAGTTTTATTCTATGAAAAACGTATTCTTCCTCTCCGAAGAATCTCGCTGGTCATTTATTATGAAAAATGCAAAGCAGGACAATATCGCATTGCTCATTGATACTGCGCTCTTTACTATTGAAAAAAATAACCCTGTTTTGAAGGGCGCTCTGCCGGACAACTATTATTCTCGATTGAATTTGGATGTATCTAAACTGGCATCTCTTCTTGATGAAATCAACAAAATTAACACGCAGGGCGACGCAGATGGAGATGTGATTGGGAGAGTTTATGAATATTTCTTGAGTAAGTTCGCATTGGCCGAGGGCAAAGGCAAAGGAGAATTCTATACTCCAAAGTGCATTGTAAACTTGATTGCAGAAATGATTGAACCTTACAAGGGGAAAATTTATGATCCGTGTTGTGGATCAGGAGGAATGTTTGTACAGTCAGTAAAATTTATTCAAAGCCATCAGGGTAACGCCAGGGATGTTTCTATCTACGGTCAGGAATACACCAACACTACATATAAGCTGGCTAAGATGAATTTGGCAATTAGAGGCATCTCCTGTAATTTGGGTGAACAGGCAGCCAATACCTTTACCAATGATCAACACAAAGACCTGAAAGCAGATTTCATTATGGCGAATCCTCCGTTCAACCAGAAAGAATGGAGAGCAGATAATGAGCTTGTGGATGATCCGCGCTGGGATGGTTACGAAGTCCCTCCAACCAGTAATGCAAACTATGGTTGGATTTTAAATATTGTCTCGAAGCTTTCTCAGAATGGTGTCGCCGGCTTTTTGCTTGCAAATGGCGCATTATCTGATGATGGTACAGAGCTGAAAATTCGTCAGAAGTTGATCGAGAACGACCTTGTGGAGGCTATTGTCATCCTGCCGAGAAGTCTGTTTTACACGACAGATATCAGCGTAACTTTATGGATTCTGAATCGTAACAAGAAAGCTCGCGTGGTAAAACAAAATGGAAAAATCAAACGCTATCGTGACCGTCAACATGAAATCCTATTCATGGATCTGCGTCAGATGGGTTCACCTTATGAAAAGAAATACATTGAACTGACAGACGATGACCGCAAGAAAGTAACAGATGTATATCATGCTTGGCAGCAGGTTGGTTACGAACAAACTTATCAGAATGTGCCGGAATTCTGCTACAGTGCCTCATTTAATGAAGTCAAGGAAAAAGGGTTTACCCTTGTTCCGAGCAGGTATATTGAATTCGTCAATCGTGATGAGAATATTGACTTCGACACTAAGATGCAAGGTTTGCAGACTGAATTGACGGATTTACTTATCCAGGAGGAAAAGTCAAAAGCAGACTTGTTGGCTGTATTTAAGGAGCTGGGATATGAAATCAAACTATAAGAAATTGGGCGACTATATACAACCTGTTGATAAAAGAAACAGGGATTTGTCTGTAAGTAGATTGTTGGGCGTAAGCATAAGTAAGCAATTTATTGAATCCATCGCTAATACTGTAGGCACAGATTTTTCAAATTATAAAATCGTGCGTGAAGGGCAATTTGCTTATGGTCCGGTTACATCCAGAAACGGTGATAAAATTTCTGTTGCTTTACTGCGGGAACCGGAATGTATTATATCAAGTTCCTATGCTGTGTTCGAGATTACTGATAAAACGCAGCTATTGCCGGAGTATTTAATGTTGTGGTTCAGCCGACCGGAATTTGATAGATATGCACGATATAAATCTCACGGCAGTGTGCGAGAGATTTTTGGATGGGATGAAATGTGTATGGTTGAACTGCCGATACCTGACTTGGCAACTCAACAAGAGATTGTTGACTCATATAATGTAATAGCGGATCGGATAGCCTTGAAACAGAGAATAAATGATAATTTAGCGGCTTGACATTAGCTTTGGCAACAAGAGATCTTTGCTGGTCATCAGCATGTGAATTTGCCTGTTGTTCTCTGATATACTCGAAAAAATGGCTGTTAGAAAACAGGTGACCTGATTGAGCGTCTTTTCATCAGGGACAATAATCTCAACGTTCATCAAATCCGACACATTAAGGGAAGGATAGGTTGAGACACTGTTTTCTGCGATTGCCTGCAAGTATTCCAGTATGGAATCGCTTGTTAGCCACATATACAGAAAGCAATTAGCAACTTCTGAACTCTTATTATGGAGTACCGCAAATCCTGTTGAAGCAATAAGATTCTTCGGAGGATTATGCAATAACCCGTAATGTTTAAGATTGGGGCGAACAGTAGAAAATACTATATCGCCAT
Organism: Clostridiales bacterium; assembly: GCA_021203005.1. Taxonomy (GTDB): domain Bacteria; phylum Bacillota; class Clostridia; order Lachnospirales; family Lachnospiraceae; genus Eubacterium_I. The sequence continues at coordinate 9,557 of JAJQCB010000198.1, forward strand.
CAGCAGCTTTTCTTTTGGCTCGGCTCGGTATAGTATTACTATGCAGGTTAAGTTCCTGAAAGTCCGCAATATAGTTTTCTGTGATACTGCCTGTGTCAAGATAGAGAATGGAATCGAAGGAATCATTTGCAGAAAGGTTGGCTATGTTTTCAATGCAATAGTCTCCAACCTTTGCAAATTTCCATCCATTTGGAAGGGAATCTTCGCTGTCGTTGGGGGCAAGAATCGAGTTAAAATAAGTCCGCGCTTGGGACATTAAATTGTGATTTTGCGGTGATTGCAGAGCAGTTGAACTCGATTGTGGACGATTTTTTCGGAATTCGTAAAGAACAGCCCGTTAGAACTGGAGCAGGAAATGTGTAGCAGATATTATATAGATAATGGCGTATTTGATGATGTAAAAGAAGTGCTTTCCGGTGCAAAGCGTTCTGAGTTGAAGGTGACGAGTTGTGATGTCCATCCAGGTGAGAACGCGCCTGTTCTAATAAAAGGACAGAATGGATTGCAGATTGATAACATGAAATGGGGATTTCCGCAGTATACTGGAAAAGGGCTGATTATCAATGCCCGATCTGAAACGGCGCATGAAAAAAAGACATTCAGTGATAGCCTTCTTTATAGGCGCTGTGTGATACCGGCGCGCCATTTTTATGAGTGGGATTCTTCAAAAAACAAGGCAAGTTTTTCACGGGAAAATGGAGCATCGCTTTATATGGCAGGATTTTATAATCTGTTACAAGATGAGATGCGATTTGTTATTCTGACTACAAAGGCAAATCCGTCAGTAAAGCCAATCCATGAACGGATGCCGTTGATTTTAGAGCGTAATGAGTTAAAGAACTGGATATATGACGCGGATTCGACGCAGGAGGTGCTACGAAAAATTCCTTTACCTTTGAAACAATATCAGGAATATAAGCAGCAGACTTTGTTTGACGGGATTTGATTGCGTGATCTGACAGTACAGGAGCGGGCGGAATATGTTAATGGAAGTCTATTATGAGCATTACCTTGAAAATTGTAATGGGGCATATTGGAAAGAAAGAAAAGTCTTGCCTTATATGGTATTAGTGCGCGATAAAACAAAGCGGGATGAACTGAGAACTGTTTTGGAAAAAGACGGTTTTCGGTGCGTAGCGTGGAATGAAGATTATCCTGGAATTCTTGTCAATGTAGAATTAAAGTGTTTCGGCATGATTGAAAAAGCATGTAAACATTCATGTATCAATGACCGGAATTACAGTTATGATGAATTTGTAGAGGAGATATTGGGAAGCAGATTAAAGGATTCCCCAGCTGATGCAGCTGTAAAAAGAGATGTCATACAACAGGATCAAAAATTAAATGCTCTGTTAGAGGCGTCAAAATCTTTGCTGGTCGGAGATACAACGCTGGCGAGAGATATAATAAATGAGAAATACCCGTTTGTACCTGTGGAGCATATGACGCGAAAATATACAACACTCCAAATGATGGAGCAGTTTTTCCGCGATGGATTTATAGACAGATATTCTGGTAAGCGGCTGCTTAATCCAGGAATATTGCGGGTGCTTTCTGCAAAGCTTCCGGAAGCTTTTCCATTTCACGCACATTGGAAAACAAGTGAATGTCATTTGGCATACTGGGATTATCAGCCGACTGTAGATCATATATTTCCGATAGCGTTGGGCGGACAAGATGAACCTGAGAACTGGGCAACGACATCCATGCTGAATAATTCAGCTAAAAGTAATTTTACATTAGAGCAACTCGGATGGTCGTTGAAAGAATCTGGCGATATATCCGAATGGGATGGACTGTCCGAGATGTTTGTATCTATCGTAGAAAAGGATGATGCTTTATTAGAAGTGGCAAAGATACGGGAATGGTATCAGGCTACGCGAACAGTTTTTGAAGCATATAAAAAACAGTGAGGAGGACGCGTATGAAAACATTGATAGCATATTTCTCTCTTTCAGGCGTAACAAAGAAAGCCGCTGAAAGAATCCAGACTTTAACCGGTGCGGATTTATTCGAGATTAAAGGAGAAAAGAATTACGGCGGTTATATGAAAGCGATTGCGATTGGCGGAAAAGAAATTGCAACGAAAGAAATGCCCGTTGTGACGACACACGTTAAGGATTTTGATTCTTATGATCGTATTCTGCTGGGATTTCCGGTATGGTACGGCACTTGCCCGCGCCTGATCCGCACTTTCGCATCGGAGTATGATTTTACCGGAAAAGACGTATATGTGTTTTGCACCAGTGGCTCATCGGGTCCGGAGAAATCGCAAAAAACAGTAGCTGAAATCTGTAAAGGCGCGGTTGTTCATACATCGATCCGCATAAGCGGCCAGAATGATGATGAAATAAAAGGGTGGTTGACGAAATAACGCGAACAATCGGCGATGAGGCAGGGGAAGGGAACGCACTCTCTCGCTCCCCTCTCTTGCCATTCCTCCAAATTGGTGTAATGCCGGTCGATGTGTTTGTTAGTCGGAATTAGCGGACGAAAACGCCTTGTGAGCAAAGAACCAACCGTAATCGAACATACGGAAACTTGTCACCTGTCCGATCAGCTCCAGGCAGATCATAAAATCATCCACATCTTTGTCGTCGGGAGAATTGAGGCGCTCGTAGAGGCGCTCTCTTGCGTCAAATGCTTTGGAATACAGGCGTTCGCATTCTTTCCCGTCGTCAAATAAGTTTTCGACATACTGACCTTCGGGTACGGGATAATGTTCCAGATCCAGACTTCCATTAAGTAAGTGGTAGATAAGCTCACGAAATTCCGGATCGGGTTTCTCTGAAACGGTACAAGCAGTAGTTTTGTTATCCATGATTGGACTCCTTTCTGCGCTGTATATTACAGCAATGATTGATTAGATGGACTGGCTGCACAGACAAAAAATGAGAGCAGTTCATCAGATGCTGGTTATCTTTTGAACTGCTCCCTATTGGAAAGTGCGGATGATTTTCATCAGCTGCTCACGCTCTTCAGCATTAAGTCCGTTCCACGTCTCTATCATCTCCCGTTGCTCCGCTGTCAGATCAGGCTGGCTTTCGTTTTTCGCAAAAAACTGTGCCAGTGATATGTTCAGTGCGCTGCATATTTTTTCAAGTGTTGGGATTGTCGGGATACTCTCTTTTTTGATGATATTCGCTAAAACTGTCTGCGTTATGCCAGTCATTTGAGAGAGACGGTATTTTGTGATTTGCTGTTTGTCGCACAATTCCTTGATTCTTGGCCCTATGTAATCGGCTTCACCCGCCGGAGCGGATATTGGCTCTGCCGTTTTGGGATGCTCCTTTGACAAGTACAAACACCTTCTTTCTGCTTATAGTAATCTCATTTTACCTGTTAAGCAGAAGAATTATTAGACTGATAAAAAGAGAGCAAATACTCTCTTGCAAAGGAGTATTCGGGCAAAAATAAAAGGGAAGCAATTCAGATACCCTGGAAGCAATTCTATATTGTTAGAATAAAATGCGCAACCATAATCGTTCGACATTACACGACATGAATGGACAACGCTCGACATTGTTCGACAGATAATGACAAAATGAGACAGGGAAATTACAGAATTGGTCGAAAATCTATTCCGGCTTTTGCTGCCTGCTCGTGCTGATCTTTCCGGCTGATGTGATAGGTTTGCTTTCCACGGCGGAAATTATAGCCGGTCTGGTGGAAGTGAAAAGCCACATTATATTCGACACATTGCGTCATGGTATTGAGAACCCATCCGTAATCGCAGATTCTGGCATCATCGCCGGATTCTCCCCCGCAGGACACCATCTCGATCTCTGAGTGGTATTTTTCCAGAAATGGACGCAGATTGATATATTCAAGCATTGGTTCATGGATAATCTCTTTATGCCTGATGGGAAGTTCTAAGAAAATGGGAAGACGCCTGTTCGTCATAAACTGGTTTTCACAGGTGCAGACGATGTGAACATTGCCATAGCCGCTTCCCCAGTCATCTGGCAGACCGATATGAAAACGCTCCGGACGTTTCGTGACAAAGTAGAACTGGAGGTCGAAGCGCTCTTTCATCATTGCCCATGCTTCCGGACGCCATTCATCCGCAGCTGGATGAAAGAAATCCGAAGTAAAACAGGTATAGACATAATCGCCGTCAGGCTGGAGTTTATATTCTTTTTGCCGGTTTCTCCGGATCGGCAGATTGAAGGATGCAGTTTTCTTGACAACAGAAGTATCACGCCCGAACTCTGCGTCGCGCCGGTAAACATAGCAGTGTGAACATCCGGTACTGACTTTCGTGCAGCCGTGCCACGGATTCCATGTTGCCATATGGCTCCCTCCAATCTCACTTTTTCGTTACGGGCAATCCTGTCCGTCTGTAAATATCTTATCTACGCCTTTTTCCAGATTCTTCATAAAATCTCCGTTTGATACTATGGGGGATTCCACTTTATATCCGCGCCGTTTTAACATGCGGAACTTGAAGTCCAGCAGCTCGAACGGTACATACAGCGCACTCGCTGCCTGAAAGAAAAACATATCGTCATTCAGTACCGACAGGACGGCTTCGTCACTCAGCAGTAATTCTGACGCAAATACATTCGCTTCATACTCATGTGCATCGGTATCGTCAAATAAGGTAACTTCGTGAAAAGCAGCTCCTGATGCTTTGGGAGTATGCAGGACGCTGTGTCCGATCTCATGAGCCAGGACAACTTTTTGCAGGATCTCCGGCAGGTCACTGTTGATTGTGATATGCTTCTTCCGTTTATGTATGATAAAAAAGCCTTTGCAGCAGCCGTCATAGGTTCCCATCGGCACAAATGACAGAATAATCTTCATGTCGCGGGCAAGCCGGAACGGATCGCTTTCGCCGTACTTCTTCTTTAACTTATTGGCTGCGTCTGCAATCATTTCTATGGTCAATCGAATCACTTCCTCCCTGTGTCGGAATAATGGGGACTTCATTCTATTATCATTCTATCTCAAATGGTGTCCCATAAAACGGACTACTGTTCGGAAGCGGCTGTATTTTTCCGTCCAAAAGTCTGGCGGGCGCTTTCTTTACATTCTACATATGCTTTCATAACTGCCTGGAAATAGGCGTCCTTTGCTTCTTCGCTGACTGTTCCTCCGGCGAAGAGAGCCTGATTTTGCTGTAACATTTTTTCGAGATCGAGGGATTCTTTGCGCCCCTCTTTTTTTCTCATTTCCTCAACGTATTCCATACGATCCAGACCATAGGCAGGGTCGTCAATAGTGTCGTCCTTTAGATACTCGGTGGAAACACCCAATGCCTTGGCTAGTTTGTAGAGTTGAGCCGCATGAGGAAACCTCTCTCCGTTTTCGTATCCAACGACTGTTCTTTCTGACAGTTCCGCTTTTACCGCAAGTTGCTTTTGGCTCATGCCATTTGCCGCGCGATGGTATTTGACTTTTTCACTAAAATCTTTCATGGTGCCTCCTTAATAGAAATTTCCGAAAGTTGCAGATTTGTGTTGACAAAGTTTCTTGAAGTTGCTACAATACAAACACGCAACAACATGAAATATACTGCATTTACAAGTAAATTATAGCGTTGCATTCATGAAATGTCAACTTAAAATTGCCTGTAATTGCATGTTTTTGAAGAAGCGAGGCTATTATGGATAGAGTGATTTTACATTCGGATATGAATAATTGCTATGCCAGCATCGAGCTTTTGCACCATCCGAAACTGCGCGGACATCCGATAGCGGTTGGCGGAGATCCGGAAGCGAGGCATGGGATTGTGCTTGCGAAAGATCAGATTGCAAAGAAAGCTGGGGTAAAGACCGGCATGGCTTTATGGCAGGCAAGACAGGTCTGTCCAGAGATTATCTTTGTACCGCCTCATATGGATTTGTATTTGCGCTTCTCTAAACTGGCGCGTGAGATTTACGCGGATTACACTGATCAACAGGAGCCGTTCGGGTTGGATGAATGTTGGCTGGACGTTTCCCACAGCGGCAGTTATAAGGGAGACGGCATGACGATTGCAAAGGAAATCAGCAGCCGGATCAAGTATGAACTGGGCGTTACCGTGAGCATTGGAGTTTCGTGGAATAAGATTTTTGCAAAACTGGGAAGTGACTACAAGAAACCGGATGCGATTACGGCAATCACGAAAGACAATTTCCGTCAGATTGCATGGCCTCTTCCTGTGGGCGATCTTCTGTATGTGGGACGTGCGACGCAGAAAAAATTGAACCTTTATGGTATCCGCACAATCGGACAGCTGGCACAAACTGATCCCGAACTGTTACATAGGTGGTTGGGGAAAATGGGTCTGGTTCTCCATATGTTTGCAAATGGGGAAGATCAGACGCCGGTTGCCGTGGAGGATTATCATGCTCCCATCAAAAGCATTGGCAACAGCACCACTACGCCGCGGGATTTGGTATCTGACACGGATGTGAAGATTATCGTTTATGCCCTGGCAGAAAGCGTATCAGCCAGACTGAGGGAAAACAATTTCAAATGCCGAGTGGTGGAGATTTCTGTAAGGGACAGTGATCTGTATAGTTTCACGAGACAGCATAAGATATCTTCCCCCACGGATCTGACAACGGAGATTGCAGAGAATGCTATGAAGCTGTTCCATGATAATTACAGGTGGAGGAAGCCGATCCGGAGTGTAGGTGTCAGAGCCTGCGATCTTGTGGAGGCGGACTGCCCGGTTCAGCTTGACCTCTTTATCGATGAAAATAAGCGTGAACGGCTTCATAAAATGGACATGACGGTTGATGTTATTCGCCGTCGCTTTGGTTACGAGAGCATCCAGAGAGGATTGATGTATCAGGACCGGCTGCTTTCAAAACTGAACGCGAAGGATGATCATACGGTACATCCCCGCGGCTATTTTGCAGACGGAAACCAGACAGGGGTTGATTTATTGAAGGTAAGTGGGTGATATCTATGGACGAATCAAAAATTTATGTACAGGTCACGGCGGATTTTATGCCGGACGGTTATCTTCGCCCGAAGTGCATCATTTGGGAGGACGGTCAGAAATTTGAGATAGACCGTATCACAGACTGCCGGCGGGCGGCAAGCCTGAAAGCCGGAGGAGTGGGAATCCGTTATACCTGTATGATTTGCGGCAGGGAACATTATTTGTTTTACGAGGAAAACTATAAGTGGTTTGTGGAGGCAAAGAATTCGTAATGAATGCAAAGGAGAAAAGCACTATGACAAAAGATGTAAAGTGTCCGATTTGCGGTACGGTCAATCGTAATCTGTATCTGGATGAGACAGACGGCTGGATGGAATGTGAATGCTGTAAGAATGTCACATGTCTGATGGAGAACCTGAGAACGAAGAAAGTGCCGGTACTTACCGGAAAACAGCTGGCGCAGATGGATTTGGTTTCTGTATCGGATGTACTGGAGAAAACTACCGTGCCGGTTTGATGTGGATTTCAACAGTGTCTTTTTGAAGCAGAGGACATTGATTCTGGTTGCAGATCGGCAGCGCTGCTTCGCGCGTCGGAACTTGCCGTATCAAAGATGATCAGTGAAATATATAAATATCTGTCCGGTTTCCTTTCCCTTTTCCGAGCGGATATGAAGCTATAAAATTGCCTGTCGTGAGACAGCAGGAAGGGAGATTTACAAATTGGGCAGAAATTCAACGGCGGCATGGAACGATATCCATGCAATGTGCGAAGCGCAGAATATAAACGAAAAGCGCTTATATGATAAAGCGAAAATGCTTTTGCAGATTTACCGGCGCGTGTGCTGGTCTACCATAGGGCAGGCTGATGTTGTAGCAGAGGAAATGTGCTGCTATTGCAGTTCTGATCTGGACGGCGCATTGATTTATCTTGAGGAATTTGCACCAGACACAGAGCGGCAGCGTTTTGAATCAAGGATCAGGACACTCTTTGAGACAAGGTGGATGATTGAACTGATTGATACGGCTATGCTTCGCGTAAAGGAATTTCCGGATGGCGGGGAACAGCACTTTGAGATTATATCAAAATGTTATCTGGCAAGGTTCAAATATTCCGAGAGCGAAATGCTGGAAGTGCTGAACATGGAGAGGAGCCGGTATTATGACCGGAAGAAAGAGGCGATCATGGTTTTCGGGCTTTCCCTATGGGGAGATGCGATTCCAAAATTGAAAACCTTTTTGGCGGATTCTAAAGAAGATATGGAGGTGATCCCTTATGAATACTAAAGAGTTAAGCAACAAACAGAAAAGCATTATAGGATGTATTTCTGCTTTTATCGCGGAGCATGGATTCTCTCCGACGGTCAGGGAAATACAATCCCTGCTGGGATATAAGTCCACTTCGTCGGTTCATTTCCAACTGCGGAAACTGGTGGATGCCGGAGCGCTCAGTTATGAGCCGACGAAACCAAGGACGATTGTAGTTCTGGCGGCAGTCCGATGAAAGTCCGACAAAGTTCCGACTAAAGTCCGATGAAGTTCCGACGGTTGTCCTACTGAAAGTCCGACTTCCTCAATGATAGAATGTGTATGCTGAGAGAGATGCAGCATACAAACTGAATAATTGAGATATGCCTCGTGCCATTGGGTGCGGGGCTATTTTTATGCCGGAATGTGTGAGTTGCCATCTGCTCAGACATTTGGCGCAGATGCGCCGGACAGGAGGACGGCAGATTGAAAAGATGGCAAGGGTACTATGCCAGGTATCCATGACCTCTGAATTGAGACGAACAGACAACGATCAATTCAAATCAATTCGGAGGTTATTATGATTTATAAATATGAGATGGCCTGCAAGGAAGCAGGGCTGAGTGAAGAACAGACGGCGGAGATCCGCCGTTTTTTTGATGCAGAGCAGAAGAAATTGAAACGGAAGAAAGAATCAAAGGACAAAACACAGATGGGATTTTTCTCCGTATCTGATTTACAGAATGAGGATGGGGACGATTATGATATACCAGATCTGTCAGTCAATACTGAGGAGGAGGCAATACACAATTATGAGTTATCATTGCTGAGATCTTATATGGATGAGCTTTCAGCAGATGACAGAGAATTTCTCTACGCTTGCTTTGACGATGTAAGGAATGCGGATCAGCGGCTTTCAGATAAACTCGGTATCACTGTGAATCAGGTGCGTTATCGAAGAAGAAAACTGATTGAAAAGCTGAGACGCCGTTTCGCAAAGGGAATACAATAATATAATTTGGAGTATACTGCCGGTTCGGATATCGGGCCGGCAGTATGCTTTGCTATTATGAAAAAATATAAATTGCCACGAAAATTCATAATAGGAGTTGCGCTTACCTGCATTGAGATGTACAATGGAATATGAAAAAAAGTGGCATTTCACAAAAATTCATAATGGGAGGATGGCATGGAGATTAAGAGAGACGCTTATTTAAATAAATTAATTCGTCGGGAACATAATGGGCTTGTAAAGATTATTACTGGTTTGAGGAGATCCGGCAAATCTTATTTATTGTTTAATCTTTTTCACCAATATTTGTTGGATAAAGGTGTAAGAGAAGATCATATTATAGAGATTGCATTGGACAATATCAGATATAAGGAATTACGGAATCCGGATAAAATATATTCCTATGTTGAAAAACAGATTGTTGATGAAGATTTATATTACATTATACTGGATGAAGTTCAGCTGTTGCCGGAATTTGTAGATGTTTTAAACGGATTCCTCCATATAAAAAATGCAGATGTCTATGTGACAGGAAGTAATTCGCGATTTTTATCTAAAGACGTTGTAACAGAATTTAGGGGACGTGGCGATGAAATTCATGTGATGCCTCTTAGCTTCTGTGAATTTATTACGGCATACGATGGGGATGCCGCAGAAGCATGGGAGGATTATTATAATTATGGCGGATTACCTCTTATACTGTCATGGAAAGAGCCAGAAGAGAAGGAAGCCTATCTTCTGTCGTTATTCCGTGAAGTATATTTAACGGATATTATTGAGCGGCATAAAATTCGTAATCAGGAAGAATTTAATGAGCTTATGGATATTCTTTCTTCCTCTATTGGTTCACTCACCAATCCGTTAAAGCTGTCCAAAACTTTTAAGAGTGTTAAGAATAAGAAAATCAGTGATATGACGATTGCTCGCTATATTGAGTATTTAGAAGATGCATTTTTGATAAAACGTGCAGCACGATATGATGTGAAAGGGAAAAAATATATTGGTTCTCCATCAAAGTATTATTTTGAGGATATAGGACTGCGAAATGCAAGACTGAATTTCCGGCAGACGGAAGAAAATCACATTATGGAGAATATCATTTATAATGAATTGCGATATCGGGATTTCCTTGTAGATGTAGGTGTGGTTGAAAGTATAGAAAGGAATGAAGGCGGCAAGAAGGTCAGGAAGCAGTATGAAATTGATTTCATTGCTACGAAAGGGAATTTGAAATTTTATATTCAATCAGCTTTTAGCATGAGCAGTCCTGAGAAGATTTTACAGGAGACCAATTCACTTCGTCATATTCCGGATTCTTTTAAGAAGATTATTGTGGTAAAAGAAAACAAAAAACCAAGGATGGATGAAAACGGTTTTGTAACAGTTGGAATTTGTCAGTTTTTGCTTGATGATAAGATACTGCTTGGATAGTTTTTACGGTTTCCCACCCATTTGCAAATCATGGATACGCAGGGGTGGGAAATTTTTATGAAAAAAATTTAAAAAATTTTAACGAGTAGCACTCTAAACCGTCCCCATCTAAGAAGTAGGAGGGTTCAATGCCCTTCAATGAATGTGAATGAGGCTGACAGGACTTGAATATGGGTGTGGAACATATTTAAAGACTGATCGGCATCATAAGTTAAAGAGATGGAGGATTTGATATGCCGAAAACAAGGAATGCTGTTCCGGAGTTGGAACGCTTGATTAACACAGGAAAAAAGAAATTTGTGCGTTATGATGAAGGAGCGAAGCTATACTCTGTTGGTGTTCACACTTTTCAGGAACTGGCAAAAGACGCAAAAGCAATTTACCGGATCAAGTGAGTGGTGCTTGTGAATACGGAAATTTTAGACGACTATCTTGAAACATACAGAGAAGTCTAAGGATTTCTATGGATTGTGAGGGACAGTAAATTCGTTGATCTTTTTCATAGAAATGGCTTGACTTTTTGGGCGTCAAAAACTATACTATGGATCATAAGAACGGAGGTCAGAGCAGTATGGCAAAGATGGGCAGACCCAGGCTTGAAGAAACTGCGAACCGCAAGGTAAGTATCCGGTTTACAGAGTCAGAGTTTGCACAGCTGGAGGCTTACGCAAAGGCTCACGGACTTAACAAAGCACAGGCAGTCAAGGAATGTTTCATGGAAAGGCTGAAACAGGAAAAGGCGGCAGATCGCTAAGCTGTTCCTCACTACGAAAAGAGTGAGGTGAAATATGGCAAATGCGAGAAAAGACAATCGCGGGTATGCGCTTCGTACCGGCGAAAGTCAGAGAAAGGATGGACGCTATTGTTATACCTATTGCGATAGGGATCACAAGCGTCACAGTGTTTACGCAAAGACACTGGCGGAACTTAGGGCAAAGACACGGAAGATTATCCGAGACAAGGAGGACGGACTTGATCCGAATCTGGCTGAGAGGCTGACACTCAATGAGTTGTATGATAAATATCTTAGTCAGAAATATGATCTGAAGGAAACCACGAAAGCAAACTATAAGTATATGTACGATCACTTCGTGCGTCAGGGATTTGGAAGAAGAAAAATTGCGAAGATTTGTTATACGGATGTGAAGGAATTTTATTATGGTTTGATTTTGAACGAAGAAATAAAGTCCAACACGCTGGATAACATTCATACGCAGCTTCATCCGGCATTCCAGATGGCAGTCAGGGACAACCTGTTGCGCATCAATCCCACTGCCGGAGTAATGGCAGAGATTAAGAAGAGCCATATCTGGGAGAGACCGAAGCGTCATGCTTTGACCGTACCGCAGCAGAAAGCTTTTATGGATTACCTGAAGGAACATAGGGAGTATCAGGGCTGGATTCCTCTCATCACCGTATTACTTGGAACCGGCATGAGAATTGGCGAATGTCTGGGGCTTAGATGGGATGATCTGGATTTTGAAAACCGGACAATCAGTGTCAACCACAATCTTACCAACCGCCCGAACGCAGAGGGAAATTGTGTAAAGCGGATTGGGACACCGAAAACCCGCGCAGGCGAGCGGACAATACCGATGATTGATGAAGTGTTTGAAGCATTTCTGATGGAGTATGAGATACAGTCCTGCCTTGGATTCAATTCGGAGACGATTGACGGTTATACAAACTTTGTTTTTATTGGCACGAATGGTTCTGTTCACTCTGATACTGGTGTAAACAACGCGATTCATAGGATTACGAAAGCCTATAATGAGGACGAAAAGGCAAAAGCAAAGAAAGAACATAGGGAACCGGTATTACTGCCCTCTTTCAGCGCACACAGCCTGCGTCACACATTCTGCACGAGAGTATGCGAGAATGAGACGAACCTCAAGGTAATCCAGAGCCTTATGGGTCATGCGGATATTTCTACCACAATGGATGTCTATGCGGAAGCAACTGGTGAAAAGAAGCAGGAGATCATGGCGAATCTCCAGGGAAAGATTATTCTTTAAAACTGAATATGGAAACTGTCAACTTAAAATCAATAGCGATTGGCATATTGCGATTTGGGCTGACAGAGCAGTTATTTTCTTATATCATGACTTTTGCAGTTTTACGACGCTTCCATACAGTACATTTTCTGGGATACGTTGCGACGCAAAAGACGGCAATCCTCATATCTCTCTATGGATTTCAATGGACAGAATATTGAGAGGTTGCTTTGCTGGAGGAGGCTCTATGGATTGGGACGGAATGTTAAAAGGTCGTAATCCCCACGATGAAAACTATTGAGAAATAAAACCACAATATATTGCGATTGGAATGCTAAAAACATACTATATATTGTGATTTAACCATGATGTTATACTCGCATTGACAGCAATTCGACAGCAAAATTTTGAAGAATGACGCATCATCACGAAGCGTTATGATGTTTATGACGGAACTGCATAAGGTTTAGACAAGACCTGTGAGCACTTTTTAGAGATTATCTGAGAAGTGCTCTTTTTTCGTCTTAGCAGTCAGCTTCTGTCAGGCAATCAAATTTAAATCAGGAGGAGACATCATGAGTGAAACTTACAAACCGATTAAAAGTATGAAAGAGGTACCGGAGCAGCTGCGCAGACTGCGGAGAGAGTACATACGATACCAACAGGCTGAATTAATTTATAGTCTGTCTCATAAGAAACTGTTAGAACTGGCGAGTGAGGCGGGAGCCATATATCGTTTTGACAGTACGGTATTGATTAATCGTGAGATATTCGATGCTTATCTGGAAAAATTTCATGAACCGACAACCATAAATGATAAAGGCGGTGATGCCAAATGAGCGGAAATGTGTGGATGTTTTCTGATCAGATTGATGATGAGGATATAGATTTTTTACAGCACGAGTTTGTGACTTATAGCATGGCATGTGAATACTATCGTTTGGGAATAAAGCCGCTCACGCGTATGGTTAAGTGTGAGGATTATTTCAATTTGTCTTTAAGGTCACAGGTTGTGACCTTAAAAACTATCTTCTGTTTCTAAT
>JAJQCB010000113.1:0-1629 GCA_021203005.1 Clostridiales bacterium
CTCTATTGAAGCTTTTCGCGGATGTGTTCAACTTGCACTTGCAATTTTCGATTCAAATCCAATGCATGTTTATCGCGAATACATTCAGAATTCTTCTGACTCAATCGATAAGGCAATCGAGGCTGGCATTCTGCAGGCTGCGGATGCCGAGATACACATTTCCTTTGACGATCAGGAAGGCACTATTACTATCAGAGATAATGGACTGGGAATTCCGCGGGATACTGCCAGAATAAAGCTGATGAATGTCGGCGCCTCCGATAAGGAAGGAATTGCGGAGCGTGGTTTTCGCGGCATCGGACGCCTGGGAGGACTGGCATATGCGGAAAAAGTGCAGTTTATCACCTCCGCTGCCGGGGAAGCCACAAAAACCATCATGACCTGCGACTGTATCCGAATGCAGCAGCTGCTTCAAAAATCAAATCATGAAACTGCAGATATCATGGGAACCTTTAAAGCAATCAGCTCTTTTGATGAACAGGAGGAGGTGCCGGAAAAGCACTATTTCGAAGTCCGCCTGATCGGAGTCCCCAAAGAGTCCGGCCTGCTGGAAGAAGAAAACGTCATCCGTTATCTCGCCGAGACCGCGCCGGTTGATTTTGACAGCCAGCAGTTTGTTCAGGCACGAAAAATCCGGGAATATTTTTCAGAAAAAGGTTTTCCGATCACGAGCTACAAGATCCTGCGCGGTTCACGCAGAAAGCCCGTCTACAAGTTATATTCCCGCAGTATGTCAACCGGAAAGCAGGAACGCACAAGAGTAAAAGACCATGTACACGATGTTGAGTTTATTTACAAGGAGGCGTCCGATGGCAGGCCGTTATATATCGGATGGCTGGCTATTACTGACTTCTCGGGCATGATTTCCGATGAATCCCTGCAGGGAATCCGCTTCCGCAAAGGAAATATTCTTGTCGGCAGCGGAAATACTTTTGCAAAATTCTTCCCATCCGAGGGCTATGCCGCAAACCGGATGTTTGCCGGAGAAATTCATGTACTTCATGACGAGTTAGTTCCCAACTCTCAGAGGGACGATTTTGAACCTGGCCCTGTTTACAATGAGATGAAAGCCTCGCTGTCTGAATGGGCAGGCGACATAAATCAAAAATATCGCCGCGGCACATCGCAAGCGACCTCCACGCTGAAAAAACTGAATAAACTGAATGAGGAACAAAAAGAACTGGAAGAGAGCATCAACTCCGGCGCAATTACTTCCGATGAAAAGAGAGAGCAGATTGTCGGGCGTCTTGAGAAAATTACCCACATGCGCGCAAAGGAAGAAAAAATCGTTCGCAAGGCGTTAGAGCGCGGCACCTTCGACAATGAGCGTAAAAATGAAGTGGAAAAAGTTCTTACCCGGACAGAACGCGCCACGAAAAAGGTAACTACATTGACCAGGGAAATCGTAAATGCGGAATATGCGACCAAAAATGATTTACCTTCTTCGTATAGCCGTGACGAGCGCAAATTATACCAGCGCATTATTTCTGTGATAGACAAATTCTTCGTGAACGATCCGAAGACGGCCGAAGCGCTGCGTGAAAATATAAGAGCAGAACTGAGCGTGAAGAAAAAATGAGAGTACTACTGGTAGAACCAAATTACAAAAATAAATATCCGCCAATGGGC
>JAJQCB010000113.1:1639-3410 GCA_021203005.1 Clostridiales bacterium
ATGCTGGGAGACGAAGTACACTTTGTCAAAGGGACAAATCCGGGCATCGACACAAAGGTCTGGGACAGAATCTATGTGACCACGCTGTTCACCTTTGATTTCGAAATATCTGTAAAAACGATCAATCACTATATGCGTCTCGTTAATGATATTGATTCCCTGTATGTCGGCGGCATTATGGCATCACTCATGCCCGATAAAATTATACAGGCTACCGGCATAGAACGTTCCCATATCCTGACGGGTTTGTTTACAGATACTTCTGTTGTGGGCGACGACAATAACATCAATGTGGACCAGCTGCCGCTCGACTACGATATTCTGGAGAAAACCAATTATAAATATCCGGCGGGCGATAACTATTTTGCCTATACGACCCGGGGCTGCCCCAACCACTGTTCCTTCTGTGCAGTCCCCATTTTGGAACCGGATTTCCGTGTCACCAACAATATCATTGAGCAAATCAATACAATTGACTGAAAATATGGTCCCAAACAGCATCTTCTCCTGCTGGACAACAATGTGCTGAACGCTCCCGATCTAAAGGCACTGGTCGATGATTTATGCACCGCAGGATTCGTGCAGGGTGCCAAATATGTTGACCCGGGCATCTACAACATTGTTATGATGCGGTATCATAATGGAGACTGCGCTGATTTTCTTGACAAAAAACTGATGGCCTATTTAGAGGGATTCAAGAAGCGCATTAAATCCGCTGAAATGCTTGACACCTTCCTTCAGATCATCATCGGCGCGGAGGAGGCGGAAAACTTCGCGGAATACATGCTGGAACACGAGGCCGATTTGTCACCAATCATAGAAAAATATCGCAGCAAGGCTGCCCGGACACGCTATCTGGACTTCAACCAGGGCGTCGACGCCAGAAAAATCAATGACGAAAATATAGCACAGCTTGCCCGCCTTGCAATCAGACCGCTGCGCATCGCTTTTGATGATATCAGGCTGAAAGATCAGTATTGCGCCGCTGTCCGCACTGCCCATAAACATGGAATAAAAGAGATTTCCAATTATATTTTATTTAATTACAAGGATGAGCCGAAAGACCTCTACGAGCGTCTGCGCATCAATATTGAGCTGAACTGGGAACTGGGAATTAAGATCTTTTCGTTCCCGATGAAATATTCCCCCATCAATCGTACGGACCGCGATTTTATCGGCGAAAAATAGACCAGGAAATCTGTCCGGGCGATTTCCGCCATTTTGCAGGTAACGAAGGGCGTTGTGGCAGCCGGATCCGATTTCTTTTATAAAGCATTCGGCAGTTCTCTCGACGAATATTATGAGCTCCTGGCAATGCCCCGCGAATTAATCATGTTCCGTTACCATTTTGAAGGCGACGGGACGACCGCGCAATGGCAGAAGCTCTACCGGGCTCTGAGCGACGCGCAGAAGGAAGAACTCATGATGTATGTTTCCCATACAGTCGCTGAACTGCGATGCCTGCCCTGCCCGGAACAATTCCGGGAAATATTGCCGTTTTATCTGATACAGTATAACGGTGAGAAAAAACAGAGCCCGGATGAAAGCGGGCAGCTTTCCTTCCTGGATGACAGCGGCGCTGTGATTGGAACCGGACAAAACTGAGCTAATTCATCTATATCAAAATTACCACTTCTCGATCACGCAGGAGTGGTTTTTTTACTTTGTCGGTTTGCCCCATCTCAGAGAATCTGATGTTCCATGGCGCATTTTTTTAAAGTGGTCGATTGTAAAATGAAGTTGAACACCTAAAAAATCCATAGCGATTGAA
>JAJQCB010000214.1:0-3090 GCA_021203005.1 Clostridiales bacterium
GGAACGAAAGGAGAGGCGGGAATGGTGGTATAAATGTCTGCATTTAGAGGCTAAAAAAGCAAGGAAAATCAAGGCTTCTAAAACTGGATTTTGGCATCAGCGAAGAATTTGTCAGGGAGGCCGATTTTGCGGTTTAAAATGCGGACAAGATGAAGAAATAAATTAAAAAACGCAGGATGAAAACGAGAGTGTCCCTACAATGGAACGTCCACTGGAACATCTATCGGAGGATATGGGAAAATACTGATAAAAAACTGAAAGCGCACTTATACGTCACTTCCAGTGACCGTGCGTCCTTCGGAGACTCCTACCGATACCGGTGCGGTATCTGCGGAGGGCTGGCACCGCTGGTGCATCAAGAGAAACAAAAGTTTCCCTTGCGACGGCTGTGCCGTCTATCCTTTCCCGAATCCGCCGCCGGATTTCTATGAAGTATTCGCAATTATTATATTTATCAGTTATATCGCGCAGACAGGGAGGTGATGATCATGGCGATATACCACTTTTCCATGAAGATCATAGGGCGCGGCGGGAAAAGCAGGCATGGGCCCAGTGCCGTGGCGGCCGCGGCTTACCGGAGTGGGACAAAGATTAAAAATGAATGGAGCGGGATAACCGCAGATTACAGCAGAAAAAAAGGTGTTGTATATTCAGAGATCATGTTGCCGGCCAATGCGCCGGCTTCTTTTTATGACAGGGCTATCCTATGGAATTCCGTCGAGATGTGTGAGAAACGCCGCGATTCCCAACTTGCCAGGGATATTGAAGTTTCTTTGCCGAAAGAGCTGCCGCTCTCCGAACACAAAAAGATCATGCAGGACTATTGCAGCCAGTTTGTTGATGCCGGGATGTGTGTTGATTTTAATATCCATGACAAGGGTGATGGCAATCCGCACTGCCATATCATGCTGACGATCCGTGCCTTGGATGAAAACGGGAAGTGGATTCCCAAGAGCCGGGAGGAATTTATCCTGGATGAAAACGGCGAGCGTGTCCGCGGTCCGAATGGCAGATGGAAATCACGGAAAGTGAACACGGTTGACTGGAACAGCCGGGAGAATGCAGAAAAATGGCGTGCTTCCTGGGCAGATACTGTGAACCGCTATCTGGAGAAAAACGGATTCGAGGAACGGATCGATCACCGGAGCAATGCCGACCGCGGGCTTGAAGAGATCCCATCGATCCATATGGGTCCCGCCGCATGTGCGATGGAAAAGAAAGGCATCCGGACAGAACGCGGCGACATTAACCGTAAGATCCGTGAAGCGAACCGCGTACTCATGGAGATCCGGAAGAAGATCAACGGTTTGAAAGAATGGATATCCGTACTCCATGAGGTAATGAAGGAAATTACGGAAAAAGACAATTCTCCCGCCCTTTCTGATCTGATGCTACAATATCTGGAGATAGAGAGACAACGTGTGGAAAAATATTCCGGTATGTTCCAGCTCAAACATTATGCGGAAATGGCCACTGAGGTGATGGAGACGCTTGATCGGCTGAATGACGAAGGCATCTGTACTTTGGCCGATCTGGAAGCGGCACTCTCCGATGTAAAAGGAAAAACCGATTCCGTCCGGCAGAACCTGCTCACAAAAGAAAAGCGGATGAAGGAACTGCAGAAACTGATTGAGCGCGGCGAACAGTATCAGGAAAACGATCTTTTCCACAGGGCGTTTACCGGTATCAAATGGAAAAAACAGAAAGAAGCTTATGAATTGGGGCACAGTGCGGAATTGACGCTCTGGAATACGGCGAACCGGTTTCTCCATGCAAAAGGTATTTCTCCTGCTGATTTGCCGGAGCAGATAGCCAAATGGCAGGAAGAATTAAATACTTTGAGCGAAGCACATGATCTGGAATACTCCGATCTGAAACAGTATCGAGAAAAAGTAAAAGAACTTGACAAAATCCACCGCCAGGTGACGAAAGCGTTGGCTCCGGAACCGGAGCAGTCAGCGAGGAAAAAACAAAACATGGAATTATAGGAAGCATCTGATTTTCATTCACAAGGTCAGGTGCTTTTTTATTTCCATGGAAAATACAATTTTGGAAAGGAGAAAGCGATGAATGTATTTGAAGCTGTCCGGGATACGGTGACGGCACGGCAGGCTGCTGAAACCTACGGAATCAAGATCGGGCGTTCCGGAAAGGCCGTCTGCCCGTTCCACAATGACAGGAACCCCAGTTTGCAGTTTTATGAAAAGCGATACCACTGCTTCGGATGCCAGGCCGACGGCGACGCGATTGATTTCACGGCACAATTTTTCGGCTTGTCTAAAAAAGATGCTGCCATAAAACTGGCAGAGGATTTTTCAATTCCTTATGAAGACGGCAGGATGCGGGAAGGAAAGAAACAAAAGGAAAAGAAACCCACCCCACCACGCAGGAAGTCCAGGGAAGAACTTTTGGAGAAGACGGAACGCGATTTTTTCCGTATCATTTCGTATTATAACCATATTCTGAAACAATGGAAAACAGAGTATGCGCCGCAGCCGGAAGACGGGGAATGGCACCCGCTGTTTACGGAAGCCCTCAGCAACATCACGGTTGTTGAGTATCTGATGGATACGCTTTTGACCGGAGACACAGAAGAAAAAATTGACCTGATGAACGGGTACAGAGAGAAGGTGATGCAGTTTGAAGAGCGAGTTAAAGGATCTGCCGCCACAGAAGCTGGCGGAGCTGGACAAAACGATAGCCATGTTTAATCCTAATGAGCCGCCAGAATGGTTTGACGGTTCCAAAATCGATGAGATCGCATTCTGTGAATACTATCTCTACCGGCATCCGATGAAATGTATTCATGGCCGACTCTATGATATCAACGGACCGATGCAGGACGACAAAATTCGGAAAGAACTGCTGGATGAAGTCCGCCCATATCTGACCACGAATATTGCCAAGAACGTGGATAAGATTCTGGATGCAGTCAAGCTGTGTGCGTTTTCAGAGGAATTGCCGATCCGGGAAGACAGGATTCATCTGAAGAACGGGACTTACTATCTGCAGGAAAAACGTTTTGACCCGTCAATGGAAATCTGCATGAACCGGTTGCCGGTAAGATATACACCGGACGCTCCAACACCG
>JAJQCB010000214.1:3100-3384 GCA_021203005.1 Clostridiales bacterium
GGTTTCACTTTCTGGATGAACTGCTCTATCCGGAGGACATTCCGACGCTGCAAGAATTCATGGGTTACGCGCTGATCCCGACAAACAAAGGACAGAAAATGATGGTAGTTGTCGGCAATGGCGGTGAGGGAAAATCCAGAATCGGCCGTGTGCTCCGTGCACTTCTCGGCGACAATATGAGCACGTTCAGCCTCCAGAAATTGGCCTGTGATCGCTTCGCTAGGGCAGACCTGGAGGGGCAGCTCCTTCTCCTCGATGACGATATGAATCTGGAGGCTCTTCCG
>JAJQCB010000128.1 GCA_021203005.1 Clostridiales bacterium
AAGCCGATGCATCCGCACCGGCTATACATGAAGAAGATTTATAAAAAGGAATTTGTGATATTTCGTATTTAAGTATTTATCTTATGCTTTAGAGTATAGACAGGAAATGTGTCATCTTTGTGTGATGTTTTTAATAAAATTTTAAATAAAAAATGAACAATTTGTGAACACGTAAAAGATAAAGGAGATTGCAATGAAACTGCTCACGATAACCGTGCCCTGCTACAACTCGCAGGATTATATGCGCCGCTGTATCGACTCTCTGCTCCCCGGCGGCGAGGATGTGGAGATCATCATTGTCGACGACGGTTCCACCGATCAGACAGGTGCCATCGCAGATGAATACGCCGAAAAATATCCCTCCATGATCCGGGCAGTCCACCAGGAAAACGGAGGACATGGGGAGGGTTTAAACACCGGTATTCTCCAGGCTACCGGTCTGTACTTTAAAGTAGTAGACAGCGACGACTGGGTTGATACCGAAAGCTATCTCGAAATTTTAAAAACGCTCCGCAGTCTCTGCAGTTCCGGCTGCATGCTGGACATGATGATCAGCAATTTTATCTATGAAAAGGAAGGCGCCCGGCATAAAAAAGCCACACGCTACCGCCGCCTGCTGCCGGAAAACCAGCTCTTTGACTGGTCTGAGACACGAAAATTTAATGTTGGGAAATACATACTCATGCACTCGGTCATTTACCGCACCCAGCTTTTGCGGGACTGCCATCTGACCCTGCCGAAGCATACATTTTATGTAGATAACCTCTTTGTGTATGTGCCGCTTCCCTATGTCAAGACCATGTATTACATGGATGTGGATTTCTACCGCTATTACATCGGCCGGGAGGATCAATCCGTCAACGAGCAGGTCATGATCCGCCGCATCGACCAGCAGATCAAGGTGAACAAAATGATGATAGATGCCTATGATGTCCGGAAAATCACCGACCGCCATCTCCGGCGCTACATGCTGAGTTATCTGGAAATCATGACCGTAATCTCCACCGTACTGCTGATCAAATCAGGAACCGAAGAGAATCTGCAGAAAAAGCGGGAGCTATGGACCTATATCAAGGAAAAGGATATCCGGCTTTTCCACTATCTGCGTCGAAGGATTATGGGACAGACGCTCCATCTTCCGGGGAAAGGCGGACGGGGAATTGCCCTCACGATCTATAAGATTTCGCAGAAAGTCATAGGATTTAATTAACCGACGAAAGTATATCCTAAACTGGATAAACCAGAATAGATATAGGAGTACGTTTCTAAGTGCCTAAAGAAAATGCCACCCACAGGGACAAATCATTCGCCCGGCGGGTGGCATTCCTTAAATCTTTTCATTTAACAGGCAGTTTTTTAGCCATTCCGGCATGCTGACAATCTTCCTGCCCACAACACTTTCCCGATAACTCACGCCCCAAGCAGGGCGGCCATAATCGGAATTGTCACCAGCGAACACAACGTGGAGACGACCACACCGATGGAGGCCGCCTTGTTCTGTCTCGGGTAAGGCGCGCTCCCCATAGCCACCAGAGAGGCTACCGGCATCCCGGCGCCGATCGTACAGATGCTGATGATCGTCGGGTCGCTGGTCCACAAGTGCATAAACGCCCAGACGATCAGCGGCAGGACGCCCAGGCGGATCGGCAGCATGGGCCAGATACCTTTTTCCGTCTTAATTTCTTTTAAAGAGGCCGCCGCCATGGAAGATCCGATGATAATCATGGACAAGGGCGTTGTGATATTGCCGATGAAGCCCACGCACTCATAAAAAATATCCGGCATCGGAATATTGACAAAGTAAATGATCAGTGCGGCAACGGACGCAATGATTCCGTTGTTGATCAGGCTGCGCGGATCTGTCTTCAGCTTCTCCAGATTATCTGATTCAATCGCAGCATCTTTCTGGAAATAGTGCAGCGCCAGCGTGAAAAACAGAATATTAAACGGCATATTGAAAATCGTGATATAGAAAATCGCACTGTCGCCAAACAGCGCCTGCACAACCGGATACCCCATAAATGTGTTGTTGGAAAAGATAAACATACACATATAGGTCCCGCGCAGGTGAGCAGGCACCCGCATAATCTTTGTAAAAACGCGGGCAAGAACGACAAAAACCGCATAAATCACGATTCCCGCCAGAAACAGTTTCAGCACCATCTGCGGATTATCGTGGGAAACCGACGATATACTGTTCAGAATGATACACGGGCAGGTAATCTGAACAATCAGGGAGGAAAGCTTCGCATTGACATCCCTGTTCAGAATCCCTTTCCGGAACAGATAAAAACCGATCAGCATCGCGATCAGCAATTTACACATGGTTGTTGCAATTACCATACTCACATCTCCTCATACACTTACACGCAATTTCCGAATAATTCTTCAAAATTCCACACCGAACGGTCGGCAGTAAACAATCCGGTCCGAACGGCATTTCATATGATAACACAGTTTGCCGTGAACCGCAACGCCTCCGATAACAGCAATACTAATGCTCTCTATTGTTTTTTCTTATTTCAACTGACAAAAAATTTATACTCCCGACAAAAAAAATCTATACGATTCTATCCTTTTGTACTATGATATATTTTAATCGCAGATTTTCTATGATTTGTGCAAAGGAGGAAAATATGAAGAAATTTATCCAAGAATTCAAAGAATTCGCCCTCAAGGGCAACATGATGGACCTGGCCATCGGCATGATCATCGGCGCAGCGTTCACATCCATCATCAGTTCCCTGGTGGACGACATCATCAATCCATTCCTGGGATTATTCACAGGTCATATTGATTTTTCCAACCTGTTTGTATCCCTGAACGGAACACAGTATGAAACCCTGGAGGCTGCAGAGGCGGCCGGAGCTGCCGTGATCAAATACGGCTCCTTCATCTCCAACATCATCAACTTCATCATTATGGCGCTGGTGGTATTCCTGATCGTAAAAGTGATTAACACCATGCGCAATGGCATGAAGAAAGAGGAAGCTCCTGCGGAGCCGACGACCAAGACCTGCCCGTTCTGCCAGTCAGAGATACATATCGCGGCAACCCGCTGCCCGAACTGCACATCACAGCTGATGGATGTGGAAATGTAAGGTATGGCACATTTTTTAACGGCGTCTTTCTTCAAAAGCATAGTCCCTGCAGATCATGCAGGGACTTTTTTCTGTTTGTTCATAGTAAGATTATTTTCCTTTTTATTGTACTTGATCAGCTGTACAGATTATGCACCTGTTTTCACGTTTTTTCTGCTTTTCTCCCATTTCCCGGGTTGAGTGCAACTTCGTTTACACGATTTTCCTGTGTTTTCGCCATTTCTCGGGTCGATTACGGCTTCATTTACACGATTCTTCTGTTTTTTAACCTTTTCTCGGGTCAATCACGACTATGTTTACACGATTCTCCTGCTTTTTAACCTTTTCTTGGGTCAAATACAGACTCTATGCACATCTTTGCATAATCGTCAATCAATAAATCCCCCTCTGCCCCAAAGACCTGTTTTAGCGCAACAAGATCTGTTCTCAGATGTGAAAAGGACGGCAACAGTATCAACCGTCACCGCCCATCACCAAATGGTTTATTGTTTGATATTCTACAGCCGTCTACGCCTTCTCCACAATCGCGCCGCTCCGGTAAGCCTCCAGCAGCTCCTCCAGTTCTTCAATCTGCTCCCGCAGCATTTTCCCGGTATCTGTGTCCGCCACCATCTTGCGCTTCGTCACGTTCTCATCCATCACGATATGAGAGTGCATGCAGGTCTCTGTCAGAACCGTCTGTTCCAGAGACTCAAACGGCTCATGGGCAGCCAGAATCAGCCCGTAGGAATTGTAGATCAACGTATAGCCCGCAATACCGGTCTTCGGCTGGTATGCCTTGGAAAAACCACCGTCAATCACCAGCAGCTTGCCACCGCACTTCATCGGGGACTCTCCTTTTTTCACAATCACAGGGACATGACCGTTGATGATATGAGCTCCCTTCGGATCAAGCCCGAATTCCACCAGAATCTTATCCAGAATTTCTTCCTGCTCGTAAAGCTCGTAGTACGCGTTCTTCGGTTCCTTGTGCGTCGCCTTGTCATCAATGAAGTAACGCTCGAACGTAGCCATCTTCTTTTTTCCGAAAACCGGCGAGTTCTTGCTCAGCCAGATATACCAGAGGATATCTTCCCCGTTTCTCTTTTCCTGCGGATCCAGGGAATAATAGCCCTTGCGCGCGTAGTGCTCCAGAATATCATAGAGCGACTTCCCGCTGTATTTTTTCCCGAAAAGCTCCACTTCCTGGAAACTGCCGTCGTCGTTCAGCGGCACGCATCCGTGGAAGAGCAGGTTCCCGTTATAGACTTTATAAAGGCTGCCTTTGGTATAGAGGAAGCGGATATGGCGCTGCAGGCGCTCGCTCTGCTGGAAACTGTGTTTCAGGCGATTCACCACATCCTGCTCTTCATAGGTCAGTTCATAAGGGTGCTCCGGGTCTATCGTCGGGAAATTCGTATCGTTCAGCGGATACTCCACGCCGTCCAGAAGAATCGTTCCCTTTTCCAGATCCATCTTGTCCAGCAGCAGGCGGTCATCCATCTCCCAGTCGGGATGACGCATGATCGTCTGTCCTTCCACCTTAAACTGGATGACCGAAATCGCTTTCTGCATCTTCGCATCGATCTCCGCAAAGCTGCGGTCATACTCATCGTCAGAGACATGCACGGCAAACGCTTTGCTGACCGGCTCAGGA
Source organism: Clostridiales bacterium (assembly GCA_021203005.1). Taxonomy (GTDB): domain Bacteria; phylum Bacillota; class Clostridia; order Lachnospirales; family Lachnospiraceae; genus Eubacterium_I. The sequence goes on from JAJQCB010000128.1 coordinate 4,738, forward strand.
TAAAACTCCAGCGCCAGGCGCATCAGCGGAATCATGTTGATGCCGTAGGCGTCCTCCAGAATGGACAGATTGCCGTAGCGCGCCGAAATCCGCAGCATATTGCACATGCAGGCCTCAGAACCGGCCGCTGCCCCCATCCAGAGGATATCATGGTTGCCCCACTGGATATCTACCGAGTGGTGCGCCATCAGCTCATCCATAATCAGGTGCGGATACGGACCTCTGTCAAAAATATCGCCTACCACATGGAGGTGATCCACCGTAAACCGCCGGATCAGATGGCAGAAATCACAGATCAGCTCGGAAGCACGACCGGTCTGAATCACGGAATTGATGATCTCATTGTAATAGGATTCCTGATCCGCCACATCCGGACGGCCTGTCATCAGCTCCTCGATGACATAGGCAAAATCCTTCGGCAGCGATTTGCGCACCTTGGAGCGTGTGTACTTGGACGACGCGTTCTTGCACACGCGGATCAGACGGAAAATCGTCACCCGGTACCAGTCCGTCATATTTTCCTCATCCGGAATCTGCTCCCGGATCTGTCGGATTTTAACCTCCGGATAATAGATCAGCATGGCCAGCGTCCGCTTTTCCGGAATCCCCAGCGTACTGCCGAACTCGTCCTCAATCTTCCTCTGGATCGCGCCGGAACCACTGTTCATAACATGACGGAACTGCTCATACTCTCCGTGCACATCCGTGATAAAATGCTCCGTTCCTTTCGGCAGGCTCATAATCGCCTTCAGATTCACGATCTCCGTGGCCACAGAGGCGATGTTTGGGTACTGGTTCGCCAGCACCTTTAAATACTTTAAATCTGCGTTTTTCATGATGTAATCCCCCTCATACTTTTTTTATAATCTTCCTTTTCCCGGACTTACCCGCGGATGATATCCCCCATGTCATAAAACCCCGCCGGTTTCCCTGCCAGATATTTCGCCGCCTCAATCGCTCCCTTTCCGAAAATCGCGCGGGAATATGCCGTGTGCTTCAGCGTGACAACTTCATCCGTGCCGCAGAAAAAGACCTCGTGCTCGCCAACGATATTGCCGCCGCGGACAGACTGAATTCCAATCTCCATCGGGTCACGTTTCTTCCGGTCGGAAAAACGGTCATATTTATAGGTATATGCCCCATCCATAGCCTCGTTGACAGAGTCAGCGAGCGCAATGGCGGTTCCGCTGGGCGCATCCAGCTTCCGGTTGTGATGCTTTTCCACAATTTCCACATCAAACCCTGCCCCGGCCAGAGACTTTGCCGCTGTTTTTAAAAGCTCCATCAGTGTATTGATGCCCAGCGACATGTTCGCGGATTTTAACACCGCCACTTTCTCGCTGGCTGTTTTCACTGCCGCCTCCTGCTCCGCGGAAAGGCCGGTGGTGCAGACAATGACAGGGATAGATTTTTCCACGCTATAGTCCAGCAGAGCGTCGATGCAGCTCACATGGGAAAAATCTATGATAGCATCTGCCGCAACATCACAATCTGCTATTTTTGCAAAAATCGGGTAGCCGTAAGCTTCCTCCGTATCGACATCGACGCCGGCGACGATCTCAATCCCGTCATCCTGTGCACAAAGATCGCTGATTACGCGGCCCATATGACCGTTGCAGCCATTCATAATTACTTTAATCATAGTGAATTTCCTCCTTCTATTTATACTCATCCGAACACTCATAAATGTCTGTACTTCAGCACAGACACACCTCGTGCGGAAAGGTATGTTTCTGCAGCCTTTTATCTCTTGTCTCAATCGAGCAGGAGGCGGCGTTTGCCTCATACTCGCCACGCAACGTGCGGACAGCACAGCTGTCATATTCCTTACGCACCCCTGCGCATAATACAATAATACCCCCGCAGAGCCTGCGGGGGCAAGTAAAAAACTTACATTTTACAAAATATTTAATTCTTCAGCAGACCGAAGTTAATCAGTTCCTGCTTCAGAACCGCTTTGTGCGCGTCCTCCATCTCTGTCAATGGTGCCCGCAGCGCCCCTGCCTTCATGCCGAGCATCTCCATAGCCGCTTTCACCGGAATCGGATTCACCTCAGAGAAAAGTGCGTTAACCAGCGGAACTGCATCCAGCTGGATCTGCATCGCCTTTTTGCGGTCGCCCTCCAGGTACTCCATCACCATGTCATGTGTCTGCCGCGGCGCGACATTGGAAAGAACGGAAATCACACCGATACCGCCGATGGAGAGCAGCGGAAGCACCTGTCCGTCCTCGCCGGAATAAAGCTCCAGATTCCCGTCACAGAGATGCATCATCTCCGCCGCCTGTGCAAGGTTCCCTGTGGCATCCTTGATACCCACGATATTGTCCACGTTCTTCGTCAGCTCCGCCACGGTAGCCGGAAGGACATTGCAACCTGTCCGGGACGGTACATTATAAATAATCAGCGGCGCCTTGATCGCATTCGCGATGGCAGTGTAATGCGCCACAAGTCCTTTCTGTGTCGCTTTGTTATAATACGGCGTCACGACAAGCACGCCGTCCACGCCGATCGCATCCGCCTCTTTGGAAAGCTCAATCGCAGTTCGGGTACAGTTGCTGCCTGTTCCCGCAACCACCGGGATACGATGCTTCGTAAACTCCACCGCCGCGCGGATCACATCCACATGCTCCTGCTCGGTCAGCGTCGCGCTCTCCCCGGTCGTACCTGTGATCACGATGCAGTCCGTGCCATTCTCAATCTGATAATTGATATTCTGCTCCAGCGCTTCGTAATCCACTTCATAATTGTCCTTCATCGGTGTCACGATCGCGACACCCGCTCCTCTGAAAATAGGCATCTTAATTCCTCCCATATGAAATATATATTCTCGAAATTGTCTCTTAAGAATCTGGTGCAAAATCAGAAAACAACCTGCTGTCTTCCAAAAGACACTTTTATCATTTATAACACATATAGGAAGAAATTACAACCGTTTCTTCTCAGAGTGCGAAACGCAATCCAACGATTTTTTACAATTACGCAACGCTAACCAACTGCACATATTCCAGGATGTTCACCCTTCCGGAATCAATTCCACCTTATTGACAGAAACCTCATAAGCGATGCGGCGCTCCGCCTCATCCTCGCTCAGCTTTTTGACGTACTCCCTGCTCTGGATGCGCCCGTACATCCGTATATGGCTGCCCACCTCAAACCCGGCCGCATAACGGGCATTTCTTCCCCAGCAGATACAGGGTATGTAATCCGATTTCCCGTAAGAGCGGTTGACCGCCAGCAGAACGTCAGCGATTTCCCGTCCCAGCGGCGTTTTTCGGTAGATCGGATCTTTGCATAAGTACCCGTCCAGAAAAATCTGATTTGTTTTTTCTCCCTCTTCCACTTCCTCCGGAAAATCAATCTCCCTCACAAACACCGACAGCATCAGCCGGTTTTTCCTCTCCTCGTGCCGATTATAGGAACGGAATTGCCCTGTCACGTGCACCAGTTGTCCCCGATAATCCTGCTCCGTGTCGATCAGACGTTCCGAGATCATCAATGGTATGTAATCGGCATAGTCACTCAGACGGTTCACCGCAATCTCTACCATATAAAATCCCTCTCCGAACACTTCATGGCTGTAACTAAATTCTGAGACAATCTCACCGGTCATGGAAACCTGATTGTTTTCAAATAATTTATCCGTCATCTTCGTATACTCCCTTCTTCACCTGTACTTTTCCTGTGCTTTAATTCTATTCGTCGGATCCGTATTTAGAACCGCAACCCGGACAGCTTGCGTTCATCATAGCACACCCTGCTGTCTGACCAACGCGATTTTTGTCAATAACGACGTTACTATTCACACCAAGCTTACTCTTGCCAAACGGAAAAAATCTGGTACAATGGAGAATGTTTGTAGTGAAAGAGCGAAAGACAATCGTTTTTCCGCTATCGCCCTGAAAATGAATAATCGTCTTGAAAGGCAGGTTTGATTTTTATGAAAAGTACACGAGAAGATATCCGCAATATCGCGATCATTGCCCACGTCGACCACGGCAAGACGACCCTCGTCGATGATCTGCTGCGGCAGTCCGGCGTATTCCGGGAAAACCAGGAAGTCCGGGAGCGCGTGATGGATTCCAATGATATCGAGCGGGAGAGAGGCATCACGATCCTCTCCAAAAACACAGCTGTTTTTTATAAAAATACCAAAATCAATATTGTCGACACCCCGGGCCACGCTGATTTTGGCGGTGAGGTGGAGCGCGTCCTAAAAATGGTAAACGGCGTTATCCTGGTGGTGGACGCCTTTGAAGGTGCGATGCCGCAGACAAAGTTTGTGCTGATGAAAGCTCTGGAGCTGAACCTCCCGGTCATCGTCTGCATCAACAAGATTGACCGTCCGGAGGCAAGACCGGAGGAGGTTATCGACGAGGTTCTGGAGCTTTTCATGGATCTGGACGCTTCCGACGAACAGCTGGACTGCCCCTTTGTCTATGCTTCCGCCAAGTACGGATATGCCACGCTGGATCTGAACGAAGAGTCGAAAGACATGACTCCTCTGTTTGAGACAATTTTAAACTACATTCCCGCGCCGGAGGGAGATCCGGACGCCAACACACAGGTGCTGGTCAGCACCATCGACTACAACGAATATGTGGGGCGGATCGCGGTCGGCAAGGTGGATAACGGCTGCATCAAAGTCAACCAGGACGCTGTCATCGTAAACGCCCACGAACCGGACAAAATGCGGAAAGTCCGTATCAGCAAACTGTATGAGTTTGACGGGCTTGAAAAAGTGGAAGTAAAAGAGGCGCAGATTGGCTCCATCGTAGCGATTTCCGGCATCGCGGACATCCACATCGGAGACACCATCTGCGCACCGGAGCACCCCGAGGCCATCCCTTTCCAGAAGATCTCCGAACCCACCATCGCCATGAACTTCCTGGTCAACGACAGTCCGCTGGCCGGACAGGAGGGCAAATACATCACCTCCCGCCACATCCGCGACCGGCTGTTCCGGGAATTAAACACCGACGTTTCCCTCCGCGTGGAGGAAACGGACAGCGCCGACTGTTTCAAAGTGTCAGGCCGCGGTGAACTGCATCTGTCCGTTCTGATCGAGAACATGCGGCGCGAAGGCTACGAGTTTGCGGTTTCCAAGGCGGAGGTACTCTACCACACCGATGAAAACGGTAAAAAGACCGAGCCAATGGAACTGGTCTATGTAGACATTCCGGACGAGTTTTCCGGTGTTGTCATTGAAAAGCTGAGCCAGAGGAAGGGCGAACTGCAGAATATGGGCGGAATCAGCGGCGGCTACACCCGGCTTACATTCCGCATCCCATCCCGCGGTCTCATCGGTTACCGGGGCGATTTTCTCACCGATACAAAAGGCAACGGCATCATGAATACCATCTTCGACGGCTATGAGCCCTACAAGGGCGATATCCAGTACCGAAAACTGGGCTCCCTCATCGCCTTTGAGCCCGGCGAATCCGTGACCTACGGCCTGTTCTCCGCACAGGACCGCGGCGCCCTCTTCATCGGACCGGGAGAAAAAGTTTACTCCGGCATGATCGTGGGCGAGTGCTCCCGCCAGGAGGATATCGAGCTGAATGTCTGCAAGAAAAAGCATCTGACCAATACCCGCTCCTCCTCCGCGGACGAAGCGCTGACGCTGACGCCGCCGCGGATCCTGAGTCTGGAACAGGCGCTGGATTTCATCGACACGGATGAGCTGCTGGAGGTCACGCCGAAGAGCCTCCGGCTGCGGAAAAAGATCCTGGATCCGACTTTAAGAAAGCGGGCTGCCATGCGGAAGCATTCGTGATCCGCAACAATTCACGAATAAAAACTGTTTCGACACTTTATTTTAAATGCACAGAAGCAGGGCACATAAAATCGCCCTGCTTCGCCTGATCAAAAAAGAATGTGACCGCGATTTGCAGCACATTCTTTTTTTGCTTTCTATTTAATTTTCCACGGGGTCTTCAGCCACAGAGGCAAGTCTTTCCCGCATCAGTGGCGACAGTACGACTTGCCCGGTGCGCCGCGTCTCATCCATAAGGATAATCCGCTGGTTTTCCGAACCACGGAAGGATAACATCAGATTCTTCTGTTCCTCAATAAATGGGCCATCCACAAGGACGTCGATATATCCCAGTAATTCTTCCGTATACGCCGTATATTTTTTTCCACCCTCCGCCAGGTCGGTCTCCAGCAGATAACCGGTGAATGCCCATATGGTTTGCCCCGGATACGTCTGCTTTACCTTACGGACAAAACGGATCAGCCCCTCCTGGTTTTCCGGCTCAAACGGATCACCGCCAAGTAATGTCAGCCCTGATATATATGACGGTTTTAACTGCTCCAATATCTGTTCTTCCGTCTCTTCTGTAAATTTTTCCCCGTGACAAAAATCCCAGGTGTCCGGCTGAAAACAGCCTTTGCAGCGATTTCTGCAGCCGGATACAAAGAGGCTGACCCGGACGCCGGGTCCGTTTTCCGTGCTGAATGCCTTAATTCCAGAATAATACATATCATTCTCCCATTAGAATGATGACCTCACCGCAGCGAGGTCATCATTTTCGTTGTTCTGTTCCTGTTTGTTCCCATGCTTTTTGTTACAGATGAAGCACTCTCTCCTTGATTTCCTGAGTCCTTCCCTGGTTCCAGAACTGGGTGCCGATATAGCCGCAGGTCCGCCGCGCCACATTCATCGTATTCTGATCCCGGTTGCCGCAGCTCGGGCACTCCCAGAACAGCTTTCCGTCCTCTTCCTTGATCTGAATCTCGCCGGTGTAACCGCACCGCTGGCAGAAATCGTTTTTGGTGTTCAGCTCCGCGTACATGATATTGTCATAGATATACTGCATCACGGCGATCACGGCATCCAGGTTATTCTGCAGGTTCGGCACTTCCACATAGCTGATCGCACCGCCGGGGGAAAGTGCCTGGAACTGCGCCTCAAATTTCAGCTTCTCAAAGGCATCAATTTCCTCTGTCACATGAACATGGTAGCTGTTAGTGATATAATTCTTGTCCGTCACGTTGGGAATCACGCCAAACCGCTTCTGCAGGCATTTTGCAAATTTATAGGTGGTGGACTCCAGCGGCGTCCCGTAAAGGCTGAAGTCAATATTGTTTTCCGCTTTCCACTTCGCGCAGGCATCGTTCATGTGCTGCATCACCTCGAGTGCGAACGGCGTCGCCGTCGGGTCGGTATGGGACTTGCCTGTCATATAGCGCACACACTCACACAGTCCCGCATAGCCGAGGGAGATGGTGGAATAGCCTCCGTAGAGCAGCTTGTCGATGGTCTCGCCTTTTTTCAGACGGGCCAGCGCTCCATGCTGCCACAGAATCGGCGCCACATCGGAGGGCGTGCCCTTCAGGCGGTTATGCCGGCACATCAGCGCGCGGTAGCAAAGCTCCAGACGCTCATCAAAAATCTGCCAGAACAGATCCATCTTTCCGCCAGAGGAGCAGGCGATGTCCACCAGATTCAGCGTCACCACACCCTGGTTGAAACGGCCGTAATACTTCGGCTTTCCGGTCTCGGGATCCACGTAGGGAGTCAGGAAAGAACGGCAGCCCATGCAGGTGTAGCAGTGACCCTCCCCATTCTTGTCAATCTTATTCTGAAGCATCACTTTCTCGGAGATATAATCCGGAACCATACGCTTCGCGGTACACTTTGCCGCCAGCTGGGTCAGGTACCAGTAGGGAGTACCCTCGCGGATATTGTCCTCCTCCAGCACATAGATCAGCTTCGGGAAGGCGGGAGTGATGTACACGCCCTTCTCATTCTTGATGCCCTGAATCCGCTGCTTTAATACTTCCTCCGTCACCATGGCCAGGTCATCCCGCAGCTGTCCTTCCGGCACTTCATCCAGATACATGAAAATTGTGATAAACGGCGCCTGTCCGTTGGTTGTCATCAGTGTGATCACCTGATACTGGATCATCTGTACTCCCTGCTTGACTTCCTTGCGGACACGCATCTCAGCGACGCGGTTGATCGTCTCCTCGTCCGCCTCGATGCCATTCTGCTCGAACTCATAGGCGACTTCCTGACGATACTTTTCCCTGCTGACCTGGACAAAAGGAACCAGGTGCGCCAGGGAAATGCTCTGCCCGCCATACTGGGAGCTTGCAATCTGCGCCACGGCCTGGGTCGCCACATTGCAGGCCGTGGAAAAGCTCTTCGGCTTCTCAATCATGGTCTCGCTGATAACCGTGCCATTCTGCAGCATATCCTCCAGATTTACCAGACAGCAGTTGTGCATGTGCTGCGCAAAATAATCCGAATCATGAAAGTGAATCAGTCCCGCCTCGTGAGCCTCCACGATATCCTGGGGAAGCAGGAAACGCTTCGTGATATCCTTGCTCACTTCGCCGGCCATGTAATCGCGCTGCACGCTGTTGACCGCCGGATTTTTGTTGGAATTCTCCTGTTTGACTTCCTCGTTGTCAAACTCCAGAAGGCTTAAGATCTGCTCGTCGGTGGAATTCGATTTGCGGACCAGCGCTCTCTTATACCGATAGGTAATGTAGCTGCGGGCAACCGAGAAAGCCCTCTGATTCATGATCTGGTTCTCCACAAAATCCTGAATCTCCTCCACGGAAAGCGCGCGGTTCATCCCCTCGCAGATCGTACGCATATTCGCCGAAATTACGGCAATCTGTTCCGGCGTCATCCGCTCCACATCGGAAACGCTCTCATTGGCCTTTACCACAGCCGCTGTGATTTTGTCCAGATCAAAGGGTACTTCTACCCCGCTTCTCTTGATAATCTTCATATAACTTCTCCCTTCTGGTGAAAAAAACGGATCCCGCAACGCATGTGCGCTGTGAGACCCATTTTACTATATCTTGTGGTTGAATTCAAGGGGAAAATCTATATCTGGTGTTTTTTAGTAAAATTGCATAAAGGAAGCCGGTGACATCATCTGTGTCGCCGGCTTTCCTTTTCTTCGCAATTTTCCAAATGCGGATAACAGGACTCGAACCTGCACGGTCTCCCACTGGTACCTAAAACCAGCGCGTCTGCCAATTCCGCCATATCCGCATAGATAAAGCAGCTATCGTTTCGTGCTCTGCATTTCCGCAAACACAACACCGAATGCTGTTACAGTATAGCGAAAATCAGCTCCGATTTCAACTGTTTTTTATTAAACCGGCAACTTCTCCTGTTCATATTATTTAGTTGTCCGCCCGACGCCGCTTCTTTCTCTCTTACATCGCCTTGATGCGTTCCAGCGCCGCCAGCGTATTCTCATAGGTACCGAACGCTGTCAGGCGAAAATATCCTTCCCCGCTGGGTCCGAAGCCGGAACCGGGCGTACCGACCACATTGGCCGTCGCGAGCAGATAGTCAAAGAATTCCCAGGATGTCATCTGATCCGGCGTCTTCAGCCAGATGTACGGCGCGTTGACTCCGCCAAACACTTCATAGCCGGCCTCCTGCAGTCCGTTCTTGATGGCGGCGGCATTTTTCATATAATAAGCCACCTGCTCCTTTAACTGTGCTTTCCCGGCAGCGCTGTAAACCGCTTCCCCGGCGCGCTGCACGATGTAGGGAGCACCGTTAAACTTGGTGCCGTGGCGCCGCGCCCACATACCGTGGAGAGCGACATCGCCGCACTTTAACTCCTTCGGGACCACCGTATAGCCCAGGCGGACTCCGGTAAATCCGGCGTTCTTGGAAAAGCTCTTCAGCTCAATCGCGCAGGTTCTCGCACCCTCGCACTCATAAATCGTGTGCGCCACATTGTCCTCGGAGATATACGCCTCATATGCGCCGTCATAAAGGATTACCGCGCCAACCTTATTTGCATAATCCACCCACTCCTGCAGCTGATCTTTCGTAAGCGTAGTGCCGGTCGGATTGTTAGGCAGGCAGAGGTAAATCATATCCGGCGCCGTTTTCGGGAACTCCGGCACGAAATTATTCTCCTTCGTGCAGGGCATATAGATCACATCACTCCACATCTCCGTGGCCGGGTCATAGGTGCCGGTCCGGCCCGCCATGACATTGGAATCCACATACACCGGATAAACCGGGTCGCAGACCGCAATCTTATTCTCCACAGAAAAAATCTCCTGGATATTGGCGGAATCGCTCTTCGCACCGTCGGAGACAAAGATTTCATCCGGGCTAATGTCGCACCCTCTTGCCCGGTAATCATTCTCCGCAATGGCATTGCGCAGGAACTCATAACCCAGATCCGGCGCATATCCGCGGAAAGTAGCCGCGTTACCCATCTCATCCACCGCGCCGTGAAGCGCATCGATGATCGCGGGAGCCAGCGGCTGGGTCACATCGCCGATGCCGAGACGGATCAGGTTTTTCTCCGGATTCGCCTCCTGGTATTCCCTCACTTTTTTTACAATTGTGCTGAACAGATAGCTGCCCGGCAGCTTTTGATAATTATCATTAATCTTAAACATAATTTTCTCCTTTTCTTTTTATACAATGCCACAATGCCAGATTCATAAGGCTCGACGATTTACTCTCCTTAGTATACAAGGCTAACTCATAAAAATCAATTATCATTTTATCCGTCTGAAACCCCTATTTAGAAATCCATCATGCTCAGGATCATCTGCGCCGTCTCCGTGAAGCTGGTCCCGTTATCCATGCTGGTCTTCTGCAGATAGCGGTGCGCCTCCTGCTCCGTCATATTATTCCGGCTCATGAGGATGCTTTTTGCCTTATCAATCAGCTCCTGCTCCTCCGCGGACCGCTTCACAGGCTGCTGTTTCCGCCTTTTTCTCGCCCTCTGCAGATTGTATGTAACCATCTCCATCGTGGAGATCAGTTCATGCACCTTCAGCGGCTGCGCGAGGCTGATCACATCCGCGTCGCCGTTTTCCGCCCACGCATCCTTCGACGTGATCGTAACCATCTGAAAGCCGGCAGGAAGATATTCTTTTAATTCGCGGTAAATCATGTCAGGCAGACGATAACTGCACACCACCACCCCATCCTGAAGACTGTTTGCCTCCTGGATCACCTGGGCGCCGGTAGTGCAGACGCCGTCCACACGAAACCCGCTTCGGACCAGTATTGTTTTAATTTTTTTCCCCACATCCGCCTTGGGAAACGCAACGATAATTCCTGTCAAACTTTTGCTGCCACCTTTACTCAGGGTTGTTATTCACGGTCTCGATGCCGCACTTGCCATGCATACCTGCTCGAAAGTCACGCCACACATCATAGTCTAATACTTGTTCAGATATTCATTCACTTCCCATTCACTGACTGTACGGTAATAAGCATCCCACTCTTTCCTCTTGGCATTCAGATATACCGTAGAAATATGCTCTCCCAGAACTCTGCGGACAAATTCATCCTTCTCCATCGCGTCCAGAGCTATTCTCAGATTCGTCGGTAACTGCTGTATGCCGAGTTGGCTGCACTCCTCGTCAGACAGCTGATAAATATTCTTCCGAATGCTCTCCGGAGGCATAATCTGATGTTCTATCCCATCCATACCGGCCGCCAGACAGAGGGCGCTCACCAGATAAGGATTTGCCGCGGAATCGGGACTCCGGAGCTCAATCCGCATACTGCCGCCGCGCAGGGACGGAATCCGGATCAGCGGGCTGCGGTTTTTCGCAGACCATGCAATGTGCACCGGCGCTTCAAACCCGGAAACCAGCCTTTTATAAGAATTAACCAGCGGATTGGTGACCGCGCACATGCCGTACACATGTTTCATCAATCCTCCGATAAAATAATATGCCTCCTTGCTCAATCCATACTCATCGTCCGGATCGGTAAAAATATTTTTCCCGTCCCTGGAGAGAGACATGTTAATATGCATACCGGATCCGTTGACATCCGACTTCGGCTTCGGCATAAAGGTTGCGTACAGGCCATGGCGCTTTGCAATGGTCTTGACCGCCAGCTTAAACGTCATGATGTTGTCCGCCGCGTGGATAGCCGGCTCATATTTAAAATCAATCTCATGCTGTCCCGGCGCAGCTTCATGATGGGAAGCCTCGATCTCAAATCCCATATCCTCCAGCGTCAATACCATATCCCGCCGGGCGTTCTCCCCCAGATCATTGGGTCCCATCTCAAAATACCCGGCAACCTCGCCGCTCTCCGTGGTAGGACGTCCGCTGTCGTCTGTGTTGAACAGGAAAAATTCACATTCCGGCCCGATTTCAAAGCCGTATCCCATATTCTCGGCCTGCTTCACCACATTCTTCAGAATCCTGCGGGGGTCCCCGTCAAACGGATTCCCCTCCGGGTCATAAATGTCGCAGATAAACCGCGCCACCTTGCCCTGCTGCGGCCTCCACGGAAAAATCGTAAACGTATCCAGATCCGGGTGCAGATAAAGGTCTGACTCTTCCACATGAACAAACCCCTCGATGGAAGAACCGTCAAACATGCAGCGGTTATCCAGCACCTTTTCCAGCTGGCTGCTTGTGACCGCCACATTTTTCAGTCTTCCGAAAATGTCTGTAAACTGAAGGCGGATAAACTCCACATCCTCTTCCTCTATCATCTGTATGATATCCTGCCGTGTGTACTTGCTCATCTGTTCCTCCTTGCTATTTTCATTCTGATTTTCCGAGTCCCGCCAGGAACTCCAGCACTTCCTCAAAGTCCATCGTTCCGCCAAAGATATCCAGTGCACTGCCGATGGTGACATCCAGATGCCCCTGTCCCCACTCATACAACTGTTTTAAATGGGTAAAATTGCCCACGCCGCCGGCATATGTGACGGGAATCCTGTGCCAGTTTCCCAGAAGTTCCACCAGGCCGTGCTCAATACCGGAGGCTTTTCCCTCCACGTCCACCGCGTGAATCAGGAACTCATCCGCATAATCTTTCAGATTGTCCAGCAGCTTTTCTGTAATTTTCTCTTCTGTATACTTCTGCCAGCGATCCGTAACGATATAATAATCGCCACCTTTCTTCCTGCAGCTTAAATCCAGCACCAGGCGCTCCCGCCCGGTCACACGGCAGAGCTTTTCCAGATTCCGGTAATTCAGCATGCCATCACGGAATACCCAGGAAGTCACAATCACATGGGAAGCTCCCGCCTCCAGAAACTCTGCTGCATTCGCCGGGGTGATCCCGCCGCCGACCTGCAGCCCGCCCGGATATGCCGCGAGCGCCAGAAACGCCTGCCGCTTCGTTTCCTTATAATAAGGGGAGTCCTGCGCATTCAGCAGAATCACGTGGCCTCCGCGAATCAGTCTCTGCCTGTACAATTCCGCATAAAAAGCGGCGTCCTGCTCCGAGATAAAATTCTCCTGCGCGACATTCTCCTCATCGCGGAGAGATCCGCCCACAATCTGTTTCACTTTTCCGTTGTGTATATCGATGCAGGGTCGAAACCGCATAATACTAACTCCTCTCTGCGAAATATACTCCACGTGTTGACAAAAATCACAAATTCCATATAGAATACCATACCACAAAATCATCCCTTTGAAAATAAAAATCGTTGACATTGTTAACCGGAATTACTATAATGATAAAAAACTTTTTAACAGAATTGTCTTTGTGAGGCGAACACCCGCCTGGGAAAGGAGAGAAAAATGGCCAAAATCATCGGTGAAGGAATTACTTTTGATGACGTGTTACTCGTACCTGCTTATTCCGAAGTGACACCCAATATGATTGATCTGACGACGAAATTAACCAATAAAATCACACTGAACATCCCCATGATGAGTGCAAGCATGGACACAGTAACGGAACACAGGATGGCGATCGCCATGGCACGGCAGGGCGGCATCGGCATCATCCATAAGAACATGTCTATCGAAGCACAGGCCGAAGAAGTTGACAAAGTAAAACGATCCGAATACGGCGTCATCACTGACCCATTCTCTCTCTCCGCAGATCACACACTGCTCGACGCGGACAACCTTATGAGTAAATTCCGCATTTCCGGCGTCCCGATTATCCAGGACGACGGCACTCTGGTCGGCATTATCACAAACCGCGACCTGAAGTTCGAGACAGATTTCAGCAAGAAAATCAGCAAGTGCATGACCAGCACCGGCCTGGTCACCGCCAAAGAAGGGATTTCCCTCGACGAGGCGAAGGCAATCCTCGCAAAATCCAGAAAAGAAAAACTCCCGATCGTGGATGATGATTTCAAACTGAAAGGTCTGATCACCATCAAAGATATTGAAAAACAGATTAAATACCCCTTATCTGCAAAGGATGAGCAGGGACGCCTCCTCTGCGGCGCAGGCGTCGGCATTACCCATGACATGATGAGCCGTGTGGCAGCCCTGGTCAATTCCCATGTGGACGTCATTGTTGTAGATTCCGCACACGGACATTCCCTGAACATTCTGAATGCGGTCAGACAGATCAAGGAAGCTTATCCGGATCTTCAGGTCATCGCAGGAAATGTAGCCACGGGAGCAGCGACAAAAGCCCTCATTGAGGCGGGCGCCGACGCTGTCAAGGTCGGCATCGGACCCGGCTCCATCTGTACGACCCGCGTCGTCGCAGGTATCGGCGTTCCCCAGATCACGGCGATCATGGACTGCTATAATGTTTCCAAAGAATACAATATCCCGATCATCGCGGACGGCGGCATCAAGTATTCCGGTGATATGACAAAAGCCCTTGCAGCCGGCGCCAGCGTATGCATGATGGGATCGATGTTTGCGGGCTGCGACGAGGCTCCCGGCGACTTCGAGCTCTACCAGGGCCGTAAGTACAAAGTATACCGCGGCATGGGTTCCCTGGCCGCCATGGAAAACGGCAGCAAAGACCGCTACTTCCAGGAAGACGCCAAGAAACTGGTTCCCGAGGGCGTGGAAGGTCGCGTCGCTTACAAGGGCAGCGTGGAGGATACCATCTTCCAGCTGGTCGGCGGCATCCGCTCCGGCATGGGTTACTGCGGCGCTCCGACCATTCCGGAGCTGACCGCGAAGAGCAGCTTCGTGAAGATATCGGCAGCGTCCTTAAAGGAAAGTCACCCGCACGATATCCACATCACCAAAGAAGCACCGCACTACTCGGTAGAGTAGGGTCAGACCCCGGTAATTTTTTGCAAAGAATATGAAATTTTTATAAACCTCAGTTTATGTATAAAAAGGAATTGCCGCCTCACGATGAACATTGCAAGGCGGCAATTCCTTTTTTCTTCTATACAGCTCTCAGGCGCTTGTGAATGATTTTTCACACAGATTTGAAATCACACAGCTTTCCCTTTTCGCAACAGCTTTTCTATTCCTCCTCTATGTGCTCTCTTCCCTGCGCGATGATCGTCCGCACATGGTCGTCCGCAAGGGAATAAAAGATAGATTTTCCCTCCCGCCGGTTTTTCACAAGCTTGCTCTGCTTTAAAATCCGGAGCTGATGGGAAACTGCCGACTGCGACATATGCAGCAGATTCGCCAGATCACAGACACAGACTTCCGCTTCAAATAAAACGAACAGAATCCTGATTCTGGAGGAATCACTGAAGATTTTAAACAACTCCGCCAGATCATACAATTCTGTCTCCTCCGGCATCGTCTCCATCACTTTTTTTACCAGGTCCTCATGCACTTCAACAGTGTCACATACTTCTATTTCCTGATTTTGCATCCTGTCGGCTTCCTTTCTCTCTGTCTTTCTTCCGCAATCCAGATAACGATTAAGGCGGCAAAAGGGCATGATACTTCGGATTGCTGCACTGCGTAAGCCCGATTACATAAATCGCTTCCCTTTTGCCCCGTGTGTCACATTATTTTAAAATATTTTCCAACAAAATACAAGTTCTATTCATGACTGGATGAGGAAACTGTCACAACCGTTTCACGAACAATGCCCGCACGGCGTTTAACACCGCGATCACCATCACGCCCACGTCCGCAAAAATAGCCATCCACATATTCGCCACACCGAAAGCGCCCAGAATCAGACAGAGCACCTTGACTCCGATCGCAAAATACATATTCTGATAGACAATGCGGATGCACTTACGGGAAATCCGTATTGCTTTCACTATTTTCAGAGGATCATCGTCCATCAGCACCACATCCGCCGCCTCGATCGCCGCGTCCGACCCGAGTGCGCCCATGGCAATGCCGATATCGGCCAGAGAGAGAACCGGTGCGTCATTGATCCCATCACCGACAAACGCCACCTTGCCCCTCCTCACAGCTGAAACCGCTTTAGACTCTGACTTACCGCCAGGAATACAACCTGCGTCAAGAATCTCTTCCACTTTCGATACCTTATCCGCCGGAAGCAGTTCGCCGTACACCTCGTCAATGCCAAGCTCTTCCGCCACGCGTTCCGCCACATTGTTCGCGTCGCCGGTGAGCATCACAGTCTTCGCAACCCCGGCATGCTTCAGCTCCATGACTGCCTCTTTTGCGGTCGGCTTGACGACATCGGAAATCAGAATATGCCCTGCATATGCGTCGTCCAGCGCGACATGCACGACCGTGCCCGTCTCATGGCAGTCCACCCAGGAAACGCCAAGATCCCGCATCAGTTTCGCGTTGCCTGCCGCCACAGTCCGGCCATCCACCACTGCGGTCACGCCCCGACCGCTGATCTCGTGAATATCCGTCACACGGTTCCGGTCTATTGGTTTTCCATAAGCCTCCTGCAGGCTCCTGCTGATAGGATGAGAGGAAGCGCACTCAGCGCATGCGGCATATTTCAGAAGCATCTCTTCAGGCACTTCACTGTGATGGATGCCGCTTACCTCAAACACTCCCTTTGTCATTGTTCCCGTCTTGTCAAACACAACACATTTTGTCTGAGACAGCGTTTCCAGATAATTTGATCCCTTAATCAGAATTCCCTGACTGCTCGCCCCGCCAATCCCGGCAAAAAAGCTTAAGGGGATGCTGATGACCAGAGCACAGGGACAGCTGATAACCAGAGAAGTGAGCGCCCGGTATATCCAATTACTCCAATCCGGCGCAAGCCCCATACAAAGACGGACCATCGGCGGCGCCACTGCCAGAGCAAGTGCAAGACCGCAGACCGCCGGTGTGTAATACTTTGCAAACTTTGAGATAAAGTTCTCCGACCTGGACTTTCTGGAAGTGGAATTCTCCACCAGCTCCAGAATTTTGGAAACGGTGGACTCCCCAAATTCCTTTGTCGTCTGAACCCGCAGTACACCGCTTAAATTAATGCAGCCGCTGATCACTTCCCCGCCCGCGCTAACACTGCGGGGAACGCTCTCCCCGGTCAGGGCGCTGGTGTTAAGTGCAGATTCACCGGAAACAACCAGCCCGTCGATCGGAATTTTTTCTCCCGGCTGCACCACGATCACCGCGCCGATCTCCACCTCATCCGGATCCACGCGCACCACAGTGCCATCCCGCTCGATATTAGCATAGTCCGGCCGGATATCCATCAGTTCACTGATATTTCTCCGGCTCCTGCCCACCGCATAGCTCTGGAAAAACTCTCCGATCTGATAGAACAGCATAACGGCCACGCCCTCGGTATACTCTCCAAGCAGAATCGCGCCGACGGTCGCCACCGCCATCAGAAAATTCTCATCAAATATCTGCCGGTTTAAGATTCCCTTAAACGCTTTCCGCAGAATATCATATCCGATAATCAGATACGGAATCATAAAAAGCGACAGCCGCAGGCACTGTGCCCTGCCGGTATCCCATTCCGCCGAAAGAAAAGCAAATATCACCATCAGGACAGCCGACAGGATGATGCGGGTCAGGACCTTTTTTTGTTTCCTATTCATAACACACTCCATTCCACCGTTTTACATCTGCAAAAACGTGCTTAGAAAAAGATCTCGCAGTCGTCCTCGACCTTTTTACAGTTTTTCAGCACATCTTTCATCACTGCTTTCGGCTCCTGCCCCTCGTCGAACTCCACCGTCATTTTCAGCGTCATAAAATTGACGACAGCGGATTTCACTCCGGCAGTATGATTGGCAGCCTCCTCCATCTTGTTCGCACAGTTTGCACAGTCCACATCGATTTTGTAAGTTTTCTTCATCTTAGCGATATCCTTTCTTATTTTATATTTATTTGTTTATTTGAACGATTGTTCATATGTTGTTTTTATTATACACCACTCCCTGCCTTTGTCAACAGATTCTGAATAAACCTCATTTTCCAGAAATTTTCCGACTAAAACCCGCCAAGATCACCATCTTC
>JAJQCB010000271.1 GCA_021203005.1 Clostridiales bacterium
TCAATCGCTATGGATTTTTTAGGTGTTCAACTTCATTTTACAATCGACCTCATAATCAAATTCAACAAATTTGCCACAATTTGGGCATGGATGCGTTGCCTTCCCATGTGCATCTGGTTCAACTCCGGCTTTATGCTTCGGGCAACATGGATACGGTATGCCGTATGCACCGATCTCCTTGATGATGACGTGGCCGACATTCTGAAGGTTAGTGAGGGCAGATGGCAGATAGAAGAATGTTTCCGCATCATGAAGACAGATTTTTCCGCCCGTCCCATCTATCTGCAGGAAGAGAACCGTATAAAAGCGCACTTTCTCATTTGTTATCTGGCACTTCTTTCCTACCGCCTGCTGGAAAAGAAACTGGATGGAAAGTATACATGCGAGAAGATCCTGGACACTTTAAAGTCCATGAATTTCGCGGAAATCGAAGAACAGGGATTTATGCCCTTATATACGCGTGAAAAGATCACGGACGATCTTCACGAAGCTTGCGGATTCCATACAGACTACTAGTTTATAACAAAACGGCAGATGAGAACCATTCAGAAAAAAAGTAAGGCAACGGAATAAATTACCATATATCGAAAAACCATCAAAAAACGCTACAAGCCTTATTTTTAGGGTTTGTAGCGTTTTTTCGCTCCGCTAACTGTCAAAGACAGGACAGTAAATTTGTGTTGTCAATGTCTTTTTATTGAGCACAGTTGTCCGCGAATTCTTACTATTCGCGGACAACTGAAATCTATACTTTCTCTGAGCATATTTCACAAAAATTATGAACAAATTGTAAAGGCCATGACACGCGCAGATTTTTAATATATACTTATTCTATGTTTTTATATTCCTACCGGCTTTTTTCGCCGGAATATTCCAACGATCATTTTTGAGCAGAGAAGTTGAGCAGAGAATCATACGCTTCCACATTTTTTCCTGTTCAATCTTGAAATACTGTGCTAAGATAAAGGAGGAACAGCATGAAAAGACAGAATATGGTACCTTTACAGGAACTGAACCTCGCTGACCGCTTTCTGTTCGATGAGGTTATGGAGGATCCGGATACCCACAGAAACATCCTCAGCATCATTCTCGGGAGAGAGCTTCCGCCCCTTGTAAGGGCAGAGACGGAAAAAGAAGTCCGTATCTCATCGCTGGCCCGCTCCATCAGGCTGGACGTTTTCACTATGGATGAGAACACCGATGTGTGCGACACCGAGATGCAGAAGGTATGGAAAAAGGATCTGGCGAAGCGAAGCCGCTATTATCAGGGGATTGTTGATACCGGCCTGCTGAAGCCGGGAATAGCAGATTATAATCTTCTGAACAACACTTATATCATCCTTATCATGACCTTCGATCTGTTTGGATACGGAAAATACTGCTATACATTCAGGCCCGTTTGCCAGGAAGTGCCGGGATGTATTCTGGATGACGGCGCAACCCGCATCTTTCTGAATACACGTGGCAGGAATGATAACGAGGTGTCGCCGGAGCTGGTAGATTTTCTCCACTATGTAGAAAATACCACAGACCTGGCAGCACAGACGTCAAACAGTGAGCGAATACATAAAATTCATGATCGTGTGAAAAGGGTTCGCCAGAATGAAAAAGTTGGGGTGAAATATATGCTGGCATGGGAAGAAAAATATTATGATCGCGAAGAAGCCCACGAGGAAGGCCGTGCAGAAGGTCGTGCGGAAGGTCTCACTGAAGGTCGTGCAGAAGGCCTCACCGAAGGTCGTGCAGAAGGCCTCACCGAAGGTCGTGCAGAAAAACTGGCTGAACTGGTAAAAAAGAAACTTGCGAAGGGCAAAACGACGGAAGAAATCGCAGATGACTTAGAAGAGAATGTGGACACAATTCATGAGATAATTGCAAACTTTACAAGTGACTAAAGAAACAGGCGTCCGCGAATTCTTTCTGTTCGCGGACGCCTGTTTTATTAGTTTGATTCTTAATCAAAGGCTTTCCAACACCTTTGCGTCGTCGAAGAGCTCCACCCGGAAGCTGTATGTCTTACTCTCACCCGGATCCAGGAACTTCAGCTTTCCCGACTCCCGCATCCCGGCGCGGCCGGTCGGCAGGCAGTTGCCCGGCTCGAGTCCAAGCACATAATCCCGCACGCCCATCATCTTCCACTCGGTAAAGCAGTCCAGATTCTCCGGGTCAAAGCGGATCACAAGACCCGCGGAGAGCTTCGGCTGCCAGATCGCCGCAATCCCCTTCTTCTCAAAGGAATGGAAATAGCAACGCTCCACAAAACCGGCCTGCGGCTTTTCCATCACGCTCCAGCTGTCCATGTGCGCGGCGGCCTCTCCATCGCGCGGCTCCACCTTGCAGGACGGAATGCGAATTATACTCTCCTCGTCAAGAAGCGGGTAGCCCATGTTCATATGGTAGAGCACCTCAAATGGGGTTCTCTGATCACCGCGATTCTCGACCGTATCCGTCACCGTAAAGGAATTTCCCTCCAGATCAAGTGCGATATGACGGCGCAGTACCAGCTTCTTATCAAAGATTACCTCGCTGGGAATCTCTGCATAGACATGCAGCTGACCATCCTTCTCCTCCCACCACGCATGCTCCGCGGGCGTGTAGTCGATATCGCCGTGCAGGGGCAGATGCTCACCCTCGTCATCGCAGATACTTCCCACATTGTACAGGCCGCAGGTCGTCAGAAATCCCGCTGTAAAGCCCTTCAGCCAGTTCGCCTCATGGCTGTCATAGTAAGCGGGCGCGACATAGCCGCAGGGAGTCATATAATTCATATTGACGCCCTTGTAACGCAGGCGGCTGATCCCCGCTCCGCGATCCAGGCTGACCGTCAGCTCCGTTCCTTTATTATTTGTGACCTCCAGAAGCCGGAGGCCGTCGCCCTTTCCACCCGCGAGGCGGTGTTCTTCGACGCCGCTGCACTGGGTGGCATGTCCGATATATGGATTCATGTCCTTCCCTCCTTCGCGTCTATAGCTTATCATCTTTTTTCCGGCATGACCAGTAGGAAACGTTCAGAAAATAGAAAAAATGTATTTTTTCTGTTATTCCTGACTGAGGTAAAGCGTCGAATATTGTCTGTACTTTTTCAGTTTCTGTTCATAGCGCAGATAATTTTCTTCATTCGGTTCAAAGACCGTCACCCCACCAGCCAGATCCTTAAAGGCTTCTCTCGCATCCTGGTACATGCCGCACCCGACTCCAGCCAGCATACACACGCCAATTGACGGAAGCTCAATGTTATCCACCCGGCCTATCGGCGCGTGAATCAGATCCGCCCGGAGCTGCAGCAGCTTATCGGACCGGGAGCCGCCGCGCGCCCGCCGGGGGGGGGGGGGGGGGGGGGGGGGGGGGGGGGGGGGGGGGGGGGGGGGGGG